>DASQLK010000168.1:0-11277 GCA_035630055.1 Methyloceanibacter sp.
ACCATAGCAGCACCAAACGTGCGGATTATGGTGTTTTTTTGCTCTTAAATGCAGCGGGCGGCTCCAAGTGGAAGCCGCCCGTGCCAGACCTGCCGTTTTAAACTTAAGGGCCCTTGCGGCTAGCTTCGCTCCGCGGCGAAATTGACCGCTGCGAGTTGGGTGAGCTCCGCGTGGCGAACCTCGCGCGCCGGCCGCGGGGCTTCGACGAAGGTCCAGGCCTCGTCATCGGCGAAAAGCGCCTTGAGGACGAGGCTGTTCAAGCGATGGCCGCCGCGGCGGGACTTATAGGATCCGAGGATCGGTGCGCCGGCAAGCGCCAGGTCGCCGACGGCATCGAGCGCCTTGTGGCGCACGAACTCGTCGGGGAAGCGCAGGCCTTCGCGATTGATGATGCGGTCGTCGCCGATGGCGACGGTGTTGTCGAGCGATGCGCCGAGCGCGAGGCCGGCGGCCCACAGGCGCTCGACATCCTTCATGAAACCGAAGGTGCGGGCACGGGACAGCTCGCGGCGGAAGGCGCCGGGATTGAGGTCGAGGGCGATCGATTGCTTGCCGATCATGTCGGCGTCGAAGTCGATCTCGACGTCGAGGTGGAAGCCGTTATAGGGGCTGAGCTCGCCATAGGCGCCGCCATCCTCGACGGAGACGGACTTCAGGATCTTGAGATAGCGGCGCGGAGCGTCAAGCTCGGCGAGGCCGACTTCGTCAATGGCTTCGACGAAGCGGGCGGCGCTGCCGTCCATGATCGGGACTTCGGCGCTGTCGATTTCGATGAGGGCGTTGTCCACGCCAAGGCCGCGAAGGGCGGCGAGAAGATGCTCGACCGTGGCAACGGAGGCGCCGTTGCCGTCGCCAAGCACGGTACAGAGCGTGACACCTGTGACCCAGCGCTGATCGGCGTGAATTTCGGTCGCGTCGGTGTCGCCGCTGGAGAGCAGAAAGCGCAGGCCGGTATCGCTATCGGCCGGATACAGAATGATGGAAACCGGTGCGCCGCTATGTACGCCTGTGCCTGTAAGCGCGATCTCGCTCGCAAGCGTCGTCTGGCGTGCCCCTATAAATCCCCTCATGCCCCCGTCGGCCCCCAAGCCGTATGTTGTTCCCTACGAGCGGGGCTTCCCCAAGCCCCCGATCAGCACCCCCGTGACACTTGTTGTGTCTTTTTGGTGTTGCCGATCAACCTATTGAGAACCTTAACGTGGCCATTAAGCACGAACAAATCACGGTTTCTTTCACTGTGTTACCGCGCTTTGCACCTCCTAAGTCCCTGTAAACGCAATACTTTTTTATCCTCAAGCACTCGGATGAGCGCCTATGGTGAACGATTTCCGCGTGCCGTCAATTGGCCTGACGGCGCAGGAATGCCGGAATTTCCAAATCATCCTCCGCAAATGATTCGGCCTCGGAGCGCGGCATTTCCACGGCAGCGAGACGCGGCCTCTCCTCGACCCGGCGCAGCGCCGGAGCGCCCATCGTCTCGGGGCGATTGCGCTCGATCTTGAGCGGCTTCTGCATGGAAAGCTCCACGCGGGCAGGCGCGTCAGTTGCGGCTGTGGCGCCGAATTCCGGCTCAAGCTTCTGCGTCATGCTGGCATCCTCATCTTTCCGGCCCCGTCCAACACCGGCGAGGCGCTCCAAGAACCCGACCTTCTTCTTCTGTGCTTCGACGCCGTGCGGCGCATGATGATCCATACCGGACTTGGCCTTGATCTCGTTCTGCGCGACGAGCGGCAGCTCATCGACATTCGGCATGCGGCGCACGACCCGGCGCGCACCTGCGGCAGGCGGCGTCGGCACGAATTTCTGCGGCGCCGGCGCGGGCCTCTGCTGCTGGGGCGCGCGCGGCAGGGCGATGCTCGTGAGCTGCGCCGCAGGGCGCTTCTCGATCGTGACCCCGCCCACCTTCTCCCAGCTTTGTCCGCCGCCGTCGTTGGCGGGCTGAGGCATGCGCTGCTCCACATATTCTTGAGTTGTGACAGGCACCGCAGCCAGACCGGCGAGGCGCTGGGTGAGGCTCGCCTTCTCAACGGACTCCGGCTTCGCTTCCTGATTCAGAAGAAATCCGAGACCGGTGGCGACGACAGAAACGCGGATCAGACCATCGAGCTGATCATCGAAGGTCGCTCCGACGATGATGTTGGCATCGGGATCGGCCTCCGCGCGGATGCGGCTCGCGGCCTCGTCCACCTCGTAAAGGGTAAGGTCATTGCCGCCGGTGATGGAGACGAGCAGGCCGCTCGCTCCTTTCACGGACACGTCGTCGAGAAGCGGATTGGAGATGGCGGCCTCGGCGGCTTCGACCGCGCGGCGGTCTCCGCTCGATTCACCGGTGCCCATCATCGCCTTGCCCATGCCCGCCATGATGGTGCGGACGTCGGCGAAGTCGAGGTTGATGAGCCCCTCCTTCACCATGAGGTCGGTGATGCAAGAGACACCGGCACGCAAGACGTCATCGGCCATGGCGAAGGCGTCGGCGAAGGTGGTCTTCTCGTTGGCGACCCTGAACAGATTTTGGTTCGGGATCACGAGCAGCGTGTCGACATATTTCTCGAGTTCGGCGATACCCGCCTCGGCCGCGCGCAAGCGGCGCTGGCCCTCGAACTGGAATGGCTTCGTGACGACGCCGACGGTGAGGATGCCTTCCTCGCGCGAAGCGCGGGCGATGACCGGCGCGGCGCCGGTTCCGGTGCCACCGCCCATGCCTGCGGTGATGAATGCCATATGGCAGCCGGCGAGATGGGCCTTGATGTCGGCCATGGCCTCTTCGGCGGCAGCGCCCCCGATCTCGGGCTTCGAGCCCGCACCCAAGCCTTCCGTCACCTTGGCGCCCATCTGGATGCGGCGCTCGGCGCTGGAGCTAAGGAGCGCCTGGGCGTCGGTATTAGCGACGACGAACTCCACGCCGCGCAGTCCCGAGGCGATCATGTTGTTCACGGCATTGCCGCCGGCACCGCCAACACCAAACACGGTGATCCGCGGCTTGAGTTCGGTCAAATCAGGAACTCCAAGATTGATGGTCATGGCGGCCTTCCGATCCTTAAAATCTGTTCTTGTCCCGCTGCCCTCACGCTCCCCACGAGCGCGTCATGCAGCCCTTCATCCGACTAAAAGTTGTCCCGTATCCAATCGCCGACCCGGGCGAAGTAGCCGGTGCCGGTACTCAGAAAACGCTGTTCGCCACTGCGGCCGAGCCGCTCGTCTCCGCGTCCCCATTGCAGCAACAAGCCGATCGCCGCGGCAAAGTCCGGGCTCGCCTCGCCTTGCGGAAATCCGCTGAGAGAACGCGGCTTACCCAAGCGCGCCGGGCGTCCGAACATGTTGGACGCAAGTTCCGGCAGACCGGTGAGCTGGCTTGCGCCGCCCGTGAGCACGATGTGCCGGGCGGCCTCCGCAGCGACGTCGCTCGCGGCCAGGCGGCGGCGCATGAAGTCCAAAATCTCCTCAACGCGCGGACGGATGATGACGGCGAGTTGCGCCTTTGTGATCTGGTTGAGACTGCGCCGGTCCATCTCGCCCACGGAGGGGAAGGTGATGATCTCGCGCTCGTCCGATGCGGTCGCGAAGGCGCTGCCGTGAAGCGTCTTGAGACGTTCCGCATGCTCGATCGGAGCGGATAGAGCACGCGCAATGTCGGTCGTGATGCTGTGGCCGCCGAGCGCAATGGCATCGGTATGAATGAAGTGGCCCTCGGCGAGGACGGAAAGCGTCGTCGTGCCGGCGCCAAAATCAATGCAGGCGACGCCGAGCTTCGCTTCGTCGGGTGTGACGACGGACAACGCACTGGCGTAAGGCGCGGCGACCAGGCCACCAACCCCAAGGTGGCAACGCTCGACACAGAGCATCAGATTGCGCATGGCGACATCGTCGGCCGTCACGGCATGCATATCGACCGCGAGACGCTCACCGCACATGCCGTGCGGGTCGGAGATGCCGCTGTTGTCATCGAGGTGGTAGCTCATCGGCAGGACATGCAAGACGGTGCGCTTGTCACGACCCGCATATTGGTGGCCGCCCGCGAGAAGCCGCATGACGTCGTCATGGCGGACGGCGCTCGACGGCACGGCAACGCTTGCGGAGAAAGTCTCGCTCTTGAGGCGGCCGCAGGTCACCGCGACCTGAACCTCCTCGACGGTGACGCCGGCCATGCGCTCGGCGCAATCAACGGCCGAGCGAATGCAATGCTCGGCGCTGTCGAGATGGGCGATCATGCCGGCCTTCAGGCCCTCAGCGCGGTGATGGCCGAAGCCCAAGACCTCGAACTGCAACGCTTCGCCGTTCTTCTGCATCCACTCGGGCGCAGGCGCAGTCCTGGCGATCAGACAGCAGATCTTGCTCGTGCCGACGTCGAGCGCCGCCACGATCCGCTGTCTTTTCCCTCTGCTTGGAGTTGGGTGCCGCATCCCCCCTCATCATCCTTTCGTCAGGTACTGCCCTTGTGCGCCATGCTCTTGGTACTTGCCGTGGGCGCCTCGTCATCCGGCGAACCCGCCACGGGCATGCTGGCGGGGGCCTCGTCCCGCACACGCACCGTGACGCGATCGCCAAGACGCAGATCGACGGCAGCGATGTTCCGTTCAAGAATCCCATGCTCGCGATCGAGGCGTGTCAGGGTCGCCAAGGCCTCGGGCACGTTGTCATCCGGGAGGAGAACCTCCAGCCCGGACGTGAATTGGAGAGTCCAGCGCCGGTCGCCGACGCGGAACGCCGCGACGATCTGGTCCTTCAACTCCGGGAAGGACGACAGTGTTTCGAGAAGCACGGCGGCGCGTGTGCCGGCGCCGTCGCCGACGACAAGCGGGAGATAGCCATAAGCTTCGCGAAGCGCGGGCGCGAGCACGATCCCGTCGGAGTCGACGACGAAGGTCTTGCCCTTGTGCTGCCAGATCGCGAACGGCGCGCGCTCCTCGATCACAACCTGAATGGTGGAAGGCAGGAGACGCATGACCTGCGCATGCTTGACCCACGGTACGGATTCGAGGCGCGCCTTTGCGGCGTCGGTGTCGAACGCGAGGGTGAAAGTGCTAGGACCGGCTTCCAGCGCGGTGGTGATCTCGGAGTCCGTCGCGAACTGCTTGCCTTCGACGGTGATGCGTTGCACGCCGAAGCCGGCGGCGACGAAGAAATTGTCGATACCGCCCTGGAGCGCCGTGATGAGTCGTCCGGTCTGGCCGCCGACCCAGGCGCCATAGGCGAGTGCGGCGCAAAGAAAGAGCGCGGCGAAGGCGAGCCATTTGCCGCGCACGGGATCGCGTCCGACGCGGCCGAGGCGGATGGTGCGCGGAGAGGCGATATCACGGGCAAGACCGGCCAAGCGGGTCAACGCGCCCTGCCCGCGCGACGGCGCGGCGACGCCGCGCGCCAGAAGCGCGCCAGGCGATTTCTTCACCACGATCCTTCGTCCCGCGGACCTTACCGGTTGCACGACGCGTCCTCCACGATCCAGCGCACCAGCTCGCCAAAAGAGCGGCCGCTGTGGTTTGCAAGCTCGGGCACGAGCGAGGTTGCCGTCATGCCGGGTTGGGTGTTGACCTCAAGGCAGATCAGGTCCCCCGAGCCCCCGGGCCGGTCGTCGTAACGGAAGTCAGAACGGCTGACCCCTCGGCAGCCCAGTGCCCTGTGAGCCGCTAGGGACAGCTTCTGTACCAATTGGTAAACATTTGGTGAAAGTGGCGCCGGGAGGACGTGATCCGAGCCGCCTGGCGCGTATTTGGATTCGTAATCGTAGAAGGAAAGTCCTTGCGCAGGGCGGATCTCAATGACGCCGAGGGCCTCATCGCCCATGATGGCGCAGGTGAGCTCCCGTCCAGGGATGAAACGCTCCACCATGAGTTCCTCGCCCAAGGCCCAATCGGCGGAATGCAACTCCTGCGGGGGGTTTGCCTGGTCCTCGCGCACAATGAAGACCCCGACGCTGGAGCCTTCGGTCGGCGGCTTGAGGACGTAGGGAGGCGGCATAGCATGGCCGCGGGCGGCCTCCTCCCGGCTCACGATCCGGCTTTCCGCGACCGGCACGCCCGCTGCGCGCAGCACCGCCTTGGCGCGCTCCTTATGCATCGCAAGCGCGGAAGCGAGCACGCCGGAATGGGTATAGGGGATGGCCATGGTTTCCAGCAGGCCCTGGATGCAGCCATCCTCGCCGTAGCGCCCGTGTAGAGCGTTGAAGCATATATCCGGGCGGATTTCGGCCAGCCGCGCGGCCACGTCGCGGCCGACATCGAGCCGGGTGACGCGATAGCCCTCGCCTTCCAGCGCCGCGGCGCAGGCGTCGCCCGAGCGCAAGGAAACCTCGCGTTCCGAAGACAGACCGCCCATGAGCATGGCGACGTGTTTTTCCGTGGACATCCCCCGACCTCGTGTTGCCAAACGCGAGAATCATAGTGGCTATCTGAATCGGCGATTTTGGGAAACCGGCATTCGCGCGCTGGGCGGGCGAAAAATAAGAACGGAATCAGGCCCTTTTCGGAACTCCGAGGCGCTTGATCTCCCAATCGAGCTCAACGCCGCTCGTCTCTTTGACCCGGGCGCGCACGGTTTCGCCAAGGGTCTCGAGGTCGGCGCCGGTGGCACCACCTTCGTTGATGAGGAAGTTGCAGTGCATCTCGGAGACATGGGCATCGCCGACGGCAAGGCCACGGCAGCCGGCGGCATCGATGAGCTGCCATGCCTTGTGGCCCGATGGGTTCTTGAAGGTTGAGCCTCCGGTGCGGCTCTTGATCGGCTGCGCCTGCTCGCGGTAGGCCGCGATGTCGTCCATCTCGGCGAGAATGGCAGCGGGATCGCCCGCCTCGCCCTGGAACAAGGCTTGCGTGAAGATGAGATCCTCCGGCGCGCCGCAATGGCGATAGGCGTAATCCAGCGCAGCGACTGGCAGGACGTGGATCTCGCCCTTGCGGTCGACGGCGCGAGCTTCGAGGAGGACTTCGCAGGTCTCGCGGCCATGCGCGCCGGCATTCATGCGCAGTGCGCCGCCGATGCCGCCCGGAATGCCGCGGTAAAAGGATAGGCCGGCAATGCCCGCGTCCGCCGCGGCGCGCGCGACCTTGACGTCGGGAACGGCGGCGCCGGCGCGCACGCGATGGTCGTCCTCGATTGTGATGTCGTTGAAGCCGCGGCCCAGCCGAACGACCACGCCGCCGATGCCGCCGTCGCGGACGAGAAGGTTGGATCCGAGGCCGACCACCGTCACGGGGACAGCAGAAGGCGTCTCGTGGAGAAAATAAGCAAGGTCGGCTTCATCGGCGGGCGAGTAGAGAATCTCGGCGGGACCGCCGACGCGGAACCAGGTGAGATCGGCGAGCGCGACGTCACTCTTCAACTTGCCGCGCAACTCTGGAAGACGCTCCGCGAGATCGCGGGCGAGATCGTTCACGCGCGCTCCCCCTTCTCGGCGAGATGCTTGGGCAGGGCATTGATCCATTCCGTGATCGTGCCGGCGCCGAGGCCGACAATGATATCGCCGGGCTGCGCGACGGAGGCCAGCGCATCGGCAAGGGATTCCTCATCGTCGATGGTGAGCACCTGCGGGTGGCCATGGCGGCGCAGGCCGGACGCAAGCTCGTCGCGGTCGATGCCCGGGATCGGCGCCTCGCCGGCGGAATAGATCGGCGTCACGATGGCGATGTCGGCATCGTCCATGCAGGCGGAGAATTCGTTGAAGAGCGCTTGCAGGCGCGAGTAGCGATGCGGCTGCATGACGGCAATGATGCGACCGTCGCCCGCAGCCCGGGCCGCGCGGAGGACAGCGGCAATCTCAACGGGATGATGGGCGTAGTCGTCATAGATGGTCGCCCCATGCCATTCGCCAACGCGGGTGAACCGCCGCTTGACGCCGGCGAAAGAAGCGAGGGCGGCGCGGATGACATCGTCGCCGACACCGGCCTCTGCCGCAACGGCGAAGGCGGCGAGCGCATTCAGAGCGTTGAAATGGCCGAGCACCGGCAGCACGACATTGTCGAGCTTGCGCGCGCCGCCGCGCACCGCCGGGCCTAGATCGATGTCGAAAGTGATGTGATCGCGGGCGGAGCGCAGATTGACCAGGCGAAGGTCGGCCTCGCGCGCGACGCCATAGGTCAGCGTGCGGCGGCCATTGGCGGCGCCGCCGAGCTTCGCGAGCAGTTCGCGCACGACCGGGTGATCGATGCAGGCGATGGCGATGCCATAGAAGGGGATCGCCTCGATGAATTGGGCATAGGCGTTGTGCAGGGTCTCGACCTCCTGCCAATAGTCCATGTGCTCGGGATCGATATTGGTCACGACGCCGATCTGCGTCGGCAGCTTCAGGAAGGTGCCGTCGGATTCATCCGCCTCGACGACCATCCAAGCGCCCTTGCCGATGCGGGCGTTCGTTCCCCAGGCATTGATGATGCCGCCGGTGATGACGGTCGGATCCAGATCTGCAGCCTTGAGCAGGTCGGCGATGAGCGACGTCGTCGTGGTCTTGCCGTGGGTGCCGGTGATGGAGACGGTGCTGCAGGGACGCATCAGCTCGGCAAGCATCTCGGCGCGGCGGATGATCGGGATGCCGCGCTCCTTGGCGGCCTCGAACTCCGGATTGCCGGCCTTCACCGCGCTGGAGATGACGAGGAAGGCCGCGCCGTCGAGATTTTGTGGGTCGTGGCCGATGAGGCAGGAGATGCCGCGGGCGCGCAGACGCTCGAGGTTCGCGCCCTCCTTCAGATCGCTGCCCTGCACGCGGTAGCCGCGCGTGTGCATGACCTCGGCGATGGCGCTCATGCCGATGCCGCCAATGCCAACGATATGGAACAGGCCGGCCTTGTCGGGCGCTGGCATTTGCATGGACGCTACCCTTTGTCCTGGCAGAGCTCCGCCACGAGATCGGCGAGCTTGGCGACCGCTCCGGGCTCGCCCATCGCCTTCGCCTTGGCCGCCGCATCAGCCAATAGCCCAGGGGCCGTAAAAAGTCTCTCAAGCTCGGAAGCGAGGCGCTCGGGGGTCAGGTCCGACTGGCGCAGGCACCAACCGCCCCCGCCCGCCTCCAGGCGCTTCGCATTCTCGAGCTGATCGTTATCGAGGGCATGGGGCAACGGCACGAGAACGGCCGGACGGCCGATCGTCATGAGCTCCGCGACGGTGGAGGCGCCGGAGCGCGCGATGACCAGATGCGCCGACGCCATGCGCTCGGGGAGATCGCGGAAGAAGGGGGCAAGATGAGCGGCGATGCCGAACTCCGCATAGGCGGCGCGCAACCCGGCGAGATCCTCCTCGCGCGCCTGCTGGACGACGGTGAGGCGCGCGCGAATGGGTTGCGGCAGGAGCGCGAGCGCCGCCGGCATCAGGTCCGCAAACACATGGGCCCCCTGGCTGCCGCCGAAGACGAGCAGCAGAAGGCGGCCCTCCGGCTCCGGCGCGAGATAGGGGCCATCGCGCATGGCGAGGACGGCGTCGCGCACGGGCGTGCCGGTCAGCCGAATTTTCGCCTCGGCATTCGCAGGCACGAGCTTCGTGGAGGCGAACGACACCGCGATGCGATCCGCGTAGCGGGACAGGAGCCGGTTGGCGCGCCCCATGACGGCATTCTGCTCGTGGATCGCGGTGGGGATGCCGAGCGTGCGCGCGGCGATGATCGGCGGCAGGGTAGGATAGCCGCCGAACCCCATCACGGCGCGCGGCCGGACCCGGCGCAGCAGCGCGAGCGCGCCGAAATAACCGATGCCGAGACGGGTGAAGGTCTGCGCCATGGCAAAAGGCGAGCGGCTTCTGATGGTTGCCGATGGAATGCGGTGGATCTCGCGCGCCGGAAACTCGACGCCGTATTTCTCCGCGCGCTCGTCGGTCGCGAGGTCGACGGTGTCACCGCGGCGGCGAAGCTCCTGCGCCAAAGCTGCCGCGGGAAAGAGATGGCCGCCCGTGCCGCCAGCGGCGAGCAGGATGGGGCGGTCGCTCAAGCCGCTTGCTCCGTGACGCCGCGACGTTCAGCCCGCTCCTCGCTCGCCGACCGCTCCTTGACGCGGCCGATCATCGGCCGCTTGCGGGTGAGGCCGAGCGCGAAGCCCATGGTCAGCGCCATGGCGAGCATGGAGGAGCCGCCATAGGAGATGAACGGCAAGGTCATGCCCTTGGCCGGCAGCAGGCCGACATTGACCGCCATGTTGATCAGGGCCTGAAGGCCAAACAACATGATGAGACCGGCGGTGGCATGTCGAATGAAGCCGTCCGGTTCACGCGACGCCTTGGAGAGGCCGCGCAATACGATGAAGGCGAATAGCAAAAGAAGGATCATGCAGGCGATGAGCCCGTATTCCTCAGCGGCCACGGCGAAGATGAAGTCGGTGTGGGAATCCGGCAGCACGTCCTTCACGGTGCCCTCACCCGGGCCGCGCCCGAACCAGCCTCCGGTAAGGAAGGATTCGAGGGCGCGGTCGGCCTGATAGGTGTCGCCCGATTCCGGAAAGAGGAAGCGGTCGATGCGCGACGCGACGTGCGGGATCGTAAAATACGCACTCACGATACCGCCAAGGCCGGCAACGCCCAATGCCGCAATCCATACGAGGTTGATGCCCGCCATGTAGAACAGCGCGCCCCACACGAGCGTCACGAGGAGGGTCTGGCCGAAGTCTGGTTCGAGCACGAGCACCAACGCGAAGACACCATAAAGCAGAAGCGCAAGCTCGGTGCTCGGAACGTCGCGCCGCTTCTGGGCTTCGTTGAAGAGCCACGCGGTAAGAACGACGAATGCCGGCTTCACGAACTCGGACGGCTGCAGGGAAACGGGCCCGAACTGGAGCCAGCGCTTCGCGCCCTTGATTTCGGGCCCGACGAAAAGGGCAAGCACCATGAGCCCGATCCCGACGAAGAAGATGATGAGGCTCGCGCGGCGGATTTGCTTTGGCGTGAGCGTGGAGGCCGCAAAGAGGATCGCGACGGCCGGCAAGAGCAGCGCTGCGTGGCGGCGCACGAAATAGAAGGGCTCAAGGTCGTAGCGCTCGGCAATGGGCGGACTGGCGGCAAACGACAAGACGAGGCCCGCACCCATCAAGAGCAGCAGGCCAAAGAACATCAGCCGATCGACAGTGAACCACCAGTCGGACAGCACGCTGCGATCGGCGCGGGTGATCCTCATGCTGCCTCGCCTTGGGCGGCGTCGACGCGCTCCGCGCCTTCGAGCTTGAGCACGATGTCGCGGAAGGCATGCCCGCGCGCCTCGAAATTGGCGAACTGATCGTAGGACGCGCAGGCCGGCGACAAAAGAACGACCGGCTCCTTCGCGCGGGAGCGAGACGCATCCATGGCGGCTTGCGCGACCGCGGCGTCGAGCGT
>DASQLK010000169.1:0-5606 GCA_035630055.1 Methyloceanibacter sp.
TGCCGGTGCCGATCACGACGGTCGAGCGGTCGCCGGTGGCCGTTCCGACGGTCTCGAGGAGCATGCCAGCGAGCTTCGCCTGGACGAGCAGAATGTCGTTCGGCCATTTCAGGAGGAGATCGGATTTGGCCTCGGGCGCGAGCCCTGCCACGGTATCGAAGGCGACAACACCTGCGAGCAGCGCAAGCTGCGACGCCGTCTGCAACGGGCAGTCGACCACGATCAGGAGGCTCGCAAAGAGATTGCCATGCAGCGACTGCCAGTCGCGTCCCTGCCGGCCGCGGCCATGAGACTGCCGCGCCGACCAGATCCATAACGGCCCCGGCTCGCCCGCCGCGGCGCGGCGCTTCGCCTCGGCATTGGTGGAGTCGACCGTCTCCATCCGCAGGAGGCGGTAGCCGGGCGGCAGCTTGGGTGCGAGCGAGGCGGGTCCCGGCATTAAAACAGCGACTTTGCCGCCGCGCCGGCGACCGCGACGAGCGGCGCCGGGTAGACGAAATAGAGCAGCGTGAAGATCCCGCTCACGCCGAGCACGCCTGCGAGGGACGCGGGCATGGGCTCGAAGCGTGCGGCGGGGGCATCAAAATACATGAGCTTGACGATGCGGAGGTAATAATAGGCGCCGACCACGCTCAAGAGGACGCCGATGACGGCGAGCGCATAGAGCCCGGCCTGGATGGCGGCGAGGAACACGTAGAACTTGGCAAAGAAGCCCGCAAGCGGCGGGATGCCGGCGAGCGAGAACAGCAGCATCGCAAGCATGAACGCGAGCAGCGGCTGCGTGCGCGACAGGCCCGACAATTCCTCGATTTCCTCCACCATGCGTCCGCCACGGCGCATGGCGAGGATGCAGGCGAAGGTGCCGAGCGTCATGGCGAGATAGATGGTGAGATAGACGATCAGCCCCTGCACGCCCTCCTCGCTGCCGGCGGCGAGGCCGATCAGCGCGTAGCCCATATGCCCGATCGAGCTATAGGCCATCAGGCGCTTGATGTTGCGCTGGCCGATCGCTGCAAAGGAGCCAAGCGCCATCGAGGCGATGGCGAGGAAGGTCACGATCTGCTGCCATTCCTCCGTCGCGGAGGGAAACGCTGTCACGAGCACGCGCACCGTAAGCGCCATGGCGGCGAGCTTCGGCGCGGCGGCGAAGAACGCCGTCACCGGTGTTGGCGCGCCCTGGTAGACGTCCGGCGTCCACATATGGAAAGGAACGGCCGAGATCTTGAAGGCGAAGCCCGCCATCAAAAAGACGAGGCCGAAGATGAGCCCCAGATTCTGCTCGGAAGGCTGCACCGCGGCGGCGATGTTGGCGAAGTCGGTGGCGCCGGTGAAGCCGTAGATCAGCGACGCGCCATAGAGCAGCATGCCGGACGACAGCGCCCCGAGGACGAAATATTTCACCCCCGCCTCGCTCGACAGCACCGAGTCGCGGCGGAACGCGGCGATGACGTAGAGCGCAAGGCTCTGCAGCTCGAGCCCGACATAAAGCGCGATGAGATCGTTGGCCGAGATCATCATCATCATGCCGGTCGTGGCGAGAAGGATGAGGACGGGATACTCGAACTTCAATCCGCCACTCCGGCGCCAATAGTCGGCGGACATGAGAAGCGCCGCGCCCGCGCCGATCAGGGTCAGCAGTTTCATCAGCCGCGCGAACGGATCGACGATGAAGCTGTCATGGAAGATCATTTGGGTGCCGCTGCCGGCAGCCACCGCAATGCCGGCGGCGGCGAGCACGCCGACCGCAAGAAGAAGGATCATGCCGCCCTGCTCGCGCCGCGTGAAGACGCCGAGCATGAGGAGCGCCATCGCGCCGATCGCGAGGATCAGTTCCGGAAGCGCGGTTGCAAGGTCCAAGGTGTCCTGCACGGTCCGGCTCTCCTACGGCACGAGCGCGAAGCGCGCCTGCTCGGCGGCGGCGAGCGCGGCCTGATAATCCTTGATGAGCGCCTCGACCGAGGTGGCGGTCGCATCGAGGATGGGCGCAGGGTAGATGCCGAATAGGATTGTCAGGATCACGAGCGGCGCCATCACCGCCGCCTCGCGCCAGGTCAGATCCTGGATTGCGCGCAGCGCCGGCTTCTCAAGCTTGCCGAAGATCATGCGGCGGTAGAGCCAAAGCGCGTAGGCGGCGGACAGGATGACGCCGGTGGTGGCGAGGAACGCGACCCAGGTGTTGACCTTGAATGCGCCGACAAGGCTCAGGAACTCGCCAACAAAGCCGCTCGTCCCCGGCAGGCCGACATTGGCCATGGTGAAAATCATGAAGCAGAAGGCGTAAAGCGGCATGCGGTCCGCAAGCCCGCCATAGGCCGCGATCTCGCGGGTGTGCATGCGGTCATAGACGACGCCGACGCAGAGGAAGAGCGCGGCGGAGACGATGCCATGGGACAGCATCTGGAAGATGCCGCCCTGCAGCCCCTGCATGGTGAGCGTGAAGACGCCGATAGTGACGAAGCCCATATGCGCGACCGAGGAATAAGCGATCAGCTTCTTCACGTCCTCCTGCGCCAGCGCCACGAGCGAGGTGTAGATGATGGCGACGACGGAGAGCGCGAAGATCAGCGGCGCGAAGTCCGCTGAGGCGAGCGGGAACATCGGGATCGAGAAGCGCAGGAAGCCGTAGCCACCCATCTTCAGGAGGATGCCGGCGAGGATGACGGAGCCTGCGGTCGGCGCCTCGACGTGGGCGTCCGGCAGCCAGGTGTGGACAGGCCACATCGGCATCTTCACCGCGAAGGACGCAAGGAAGGCAAACCACAGCCAGGTCTGCATGCTGGCCGGGAAGTCGTGCGCGAGCAGGACGGGAATGTCGGTGGTGCCCGCCTCCCAATACATCGCCATGATCGCAAGCAGCATCAGGACGGAGCCCGCGAGCGTGTAGAGAAAGAACTTGAAGCTCGCATAGACCCGGCGCTGTCCGCCCCAGATGCCGATGATGAGGAACATCGGGATCAATCCGCCCTCGAAGAAGAGATAGAAGAGGACGAGGTCGAGCGAGACGAAGACCCCGATCATCAAGGTCTCCAGCACCAGGAACGCGATCATGTATTCC
Source organism: Methyloceanibacter sp. (assembly GCA_035630055.1). Lineage (GTDB taxonomy): Bacteria > Pseudomonadota > Alphaproteobacteria > Rhizobiales > Methyloligellaceae > Methyloceanibacter. Next base: position 3,056 of record DASQLK010000169.1, read on the forward strand.
TTCACGCGCGACGTGATCGCGACCCAGCTTGCAACGATGCAGAGCGGCATGAGGAAGGTCGTCAGGATCACGAACGGCATGGAGATGCCGTCGACGCCGAGGTGATAGCTGATCGGGCCGAGCCAAGGCTGCAGCTCCACGAACTGGAACTGCGCCGTCCCGGCATCGAAGTCGCGCCAGATGAGCAGCGAAATCGCAAACGTGATGAGGGTCGTCCACAGCGCGATGAAGCGCGCGTTGCGGTCGGCGCTCTCGTCGCGGCCGCGCAGGAATGCAATCAGCAGCGCACCGAGAAGCGGCAGGAACGTTACGGTGGAGAGAATGGGCCAGGCATAGCTCATGGCCGTGCCCCACCCGCGAACATGAAATAGGTGATGATGAGCGCGACGCCGACCAGCATCACGAAGGCGTAGTGATAGATGTAGCCGGTCTGGAGCCGCACGACGCGGTTGGTAATGTCGATCACCCGCGCCGAGACGCCGTCGGGACCGATGCCGTCGATGACCGTGCCGTCGCCGGTCTTCCAGAAGAAATGGCCAAGCTTACGCGCGGGCCGCACGAAGATGGCGTCGTAGAGGTCGTCGAAATACCAGGCGTTGAGCAGGAACTTGTGGAGGCCGCTGAAACGCTTGGAGAGGCCGAAGGGCACCAGCGGATTGCGGATATAGAAGTACCAGGCGACCGCGAAGCCGAGCGCCATGACGATGGTCGGGGCGAGGAATACGAGAAGCGGAACGTCGTGATGCTCGCCGGCATGGGTGACGAGGGAGCCGCGCCAGAATTCCGTCTGGTCGTGCCCGATGAAGAACTGGTAGCCGAGCGCGCCGGCGAACAGAGAGCCGAGCGCAAGTAGCATCAAAGGGATCCCCATCGTCCAGGGTGGCTCATGGGCGTGCTTCAAGACATCGGGCTTCTCGCGCGGCTTGCCCTCGAAAACGAGGAACATCAGCCGCCAGGAATAGAAGGAGGTGAGAAGCGCCGCGATGAGAGTCAGGACGAAGGCGAAAGTGCCGACCGCCGTATGCGCGGCATAGGCCGTCTCGATGATCGCGTCCTTGGAGACGTATCCGGACGTGAAGGGGAAGCCGGTCAGTGAAAGCGTGCCGATCAGCATCATCGCCCAGGTGAAGGGCAGCACGCCGCGCAGCGCGCCCATGCGGCGCATGTCCTGCTCGTGATGCAGCGCATGGATGACGGCGCCGGCGCCGAGGAACAGCAACGCCTTGAAGAAAGCGTGGGTGAAGAGATGGAAGATGCCGGTGCCGTAGGCGCCAAGACCCTCCGCCACGAACATGTAGCCGAGCTGCGAACACGTCGAATAGGCGACGACGCGCTTGATGTCGGTCTGCACGAGACCGACAGTGGCGGCAAAGAACGCCGTGATGGCGCCAAACACGGTCACAACGCCGAGGGCGATCGGGGCAAGCTCGAAGAGCGGCGACAGCCGCGCGACCATGAACACGCCCGCCGTGACCATCGTCGCGGCGTGGATCAGCGCCGAGACCGGCGTGGGTCCCTCCATGGCGTCGGGAAGCCAAGTGTGCAGCAGGAATTGCGCCGACTTACCCATCGCGCCGATGAAAAGAAGGATGCAGATGAGCGTCAGCGCATCGATCTGCAGCCCGAGAAAATCCATCGTCTTGCCGACCTGGTCCGGCGCTGACGCAAACACCGTGTCGTATTCGACTGAATTGAAGAGCGCGAAGATCGCAAAGATGCCGAGCGCGAAGCCGAAATCGCCGACGCGGTTGACGACGAAGGCTTTGATCGCTGCTGCGTTCGCCGTTGGCCGGTGATACCAAAATCCGATCAGGAGATAAGAGGCAAGCCCTACCCCTTCCCAGCCAAAAAAGAGCTGTACGAAATTGTCGGCCGTCACCAGCATCAGCATGGCGAAGGTGAAGAGCGACAGATAGGCGAAGAAGCGCGGTCGGGCCGGATCCTCCTCCATGTAGCCAATGGAGTAGAGGTGGACGAGGCCGGACACCGTCGTCACGACGACCAGCATGACGGCGGTCAGCGTGTCGATGCGCAAGGCCCAAGCAGCTCTTAGCGCGCCGGAGTCGATCCAGCGCAGGAGCTCGATGCGCTCTTCCTGACCCTGCAACGCGACTTGGTAGAAGGCTAGCCAGGACAGGGCAGCGGTGATGAGGACGAGCGTAGTGGTGATGACCTCGGCGGCACGCGCCCCGACCGCACGGCCGAAAAACCCTGCGAAGATTGCGCCGAGCAGGGGCAGGAAGACGATGGCCTGATACATGCCTGCCGGTCAGCCTTTCAGGAGGTCGATGTCGGCAACGTCGATGGTGCCGCGATTGCGGAAATAGACCACGACGATGGCAAGGCCAATAGCCGCCTCCGCGGCGGCGACGGTGAGAACGATGAGAGCGAAAACCTGGCCGGCGAGATCGCCGTGAAAGGCGGAAAAGGCCACCAGATTGATATTCACCGCAAGCAGCATGAGCTCCACGCTCATCAGAATGACGATCACATTCTTGCGATTGAGGAAGATGCCGAAGATCCCGAGCGTGAAGAGGATCGCGGCGACGGT
>DASQLK010000170.1:0-4955 GCA_035630055.1 Methyloceanibacter sp.
GGGTTGTTCGAGCCGGCGGAAGGCGGCGTGTGGCAGATCGCCGACTATCAGGCGAAGCTGATCGCGACCTTTATCGTGGCGATGGAGAGGGTGCCCGCGCGGGCCGCATGGTTCCGCAAGCTGAAGGCGAAAGCGACGCCCGACATCGGCCACGGCATCCGCTACCAGGATACGGCGTGGCACAAATTCGAGATTCAGCACTACCGCTTTCGGAGCTACATGAAGCGGCTGCTGAAGAAATTCGGCGTCGCGGCGGAGCTTCCCTATACCGATACGGTGCCGTTCGCGCCGTCACGCGAAGCGCAGCAAACCCTCAAACTCGCGTCCTGATCAGGCTGGCGCGGCGGCGAGCTCGTCCGCCACGACCTTGAACGATGCAAGCGTGTGCGCGCCGAACGATGTTGTGATGGCGACGTCAGTGGCGTCGCGGCCGCGCGCCATGACGATGCGGCCGATGCGGGGCGTGTTGTGGCGCGCATCGAACGTATACCAGCGACCGCCGAGATATACCTCGAACCAGGCGCTGAAATCCATCGGCGCCGGGTCCGCGGGCACGCCGATGTCGCCGAGATAGCCGGTGCAATAGCGCGCCGGAATGTTCATGCAGCGGCAGAGCGTGATGGCGAGGTGGGCGAAATCGCGGCAGACGCCGCGGCCCCGGTCGAGCGCGCCATGCGCGCTCATGGTGGCGTCGGCGTGGGCATAGCCGAACTCGATGTGGTCGTGCACGTAATCGACGATGGCCTGGACCAAGGGCCAGCCCTTAGGGGTCGCGCCGAAGGTCGACCAGGCGAACTCCGAGAGGCGGTCAGTCTCGCAGTAGCGGCTGCCGAGTAGATAGATGAGGGTCTCTGGCGGCAGGTCCTCGAGGTCGTGCTGGGCTGCGGTCAGGGCGATGTCGTCGGGCTTGCCGGTGTCCTCGATGAGGAAATCGGCAGACAGGGTGACGCGGCCTGCGGGCGCCCGGATGACATGAGCGACGTTGCCGTAAAAGTCCTCGAACTGGGTCGCCGGAACCGCGGGGGTGATTTTGATGGTGTCAGGGGTGATAAGATCCTTGCGGCGGCTCGGATGCACGCTGAGCAGAAGGATCATCGGGGTCGGCTGCTGGCAGTCGTAGGAGATCTCGTAGCCTGCGTGAATTTTCATCGGGGTCCCGCTCGGTCCGGCGGTGAAAAAGGGGCCGGTCTCACGGCTAAGACGGGAAACGCGACTAAGTTCCGATCGGGCGCGATAACGACACCTCCAGTATTCCCCGGCGGCTCAGGGCTAGGCCCATGATGCCATGATGCGCCGCCTTCTACATTGCGTCATCTTGCGCCGCCTTTGCTGTTCCTCAAGGCTTCCGCCTCAACTGACGCGCAACGAAGCCTGGGAACAGCGCATTGGCGGCGAATATGGCGCGGAAGATGCCGGGCTTAACTACGATGCGGCGGCCGGCCTCAGTCCCCTCCATGATGGCCTCGGCTGCCTCCTCCACGGTCAGGGTTCTGATCAGGCGCGGGTCGGTCGGCGGCAAGTGCTCACGGCTGCCGGGGTTATGCTCCCAATACGGCGTCTCCACCGTCCCGAGCACGACCAGGGTCACCGAGATGCCCGTCCCGCGCAGATCCGCCCGCATGGCCTCGGCGAAGCCCTTCACAGCGTGGCGCGCGGCGATATAGGCGCAGGCGTCCGCCCAGGCGAGATAGGCGGCGGGGGAGGTAATGCAGGTGATGCGGCCAGAACCCCGTGCCACCATGGCGGGCAGGAAGGCGCGGCTCACATAGAACGCGGCGAGATAGGGCACGTCCATCATCATGCGCGCCTCGTCTGGTGTCGTGGCCAGGATCGAAAGCCAGCGTCCGGCGCCGGCGTTGTTGACGATGACGTCCGGGGTGCCGGCCTCGGTGGTGATCCGTGCCGCAAGTTCGGCGACGGTCCCCGCATCCGCGAGATCGACAGCATAGGGTGACGCCGCGCCGCCAGATGCGCGGATCTCTTGCGCCACGCGCTCCAGCCGCTCGGCGTTGCGTGCGAGGAGTAGGACATGGCCACCGGCCGCGCCGTAGCGCTTCGCCGTGGCCGCGCCGATGCCGCTCGATGCACCCGTGATGAGAACAAGCTTCCGCGTCATGCTTTTCGTCCTCGCTGGTTCCAGGTGGACTGTGGCACAAAGGCTACAGCGCCTTCGCAACCCATGCGCTGCGTCAGTGAATTCACTGCCAAGTTGTAAGCCGCCCCATTATCTTACCGCATCTAGAGGATGGCTGAAGGAGGCGGGGAGATGAGGTCCAAGTTTTGCGTTGGTGTTTTGTTGCTGGCGGGCGGGATGATGCTGACGCAGGGCAGTCCTGCTGATGCGGGGTGCGCTGCGTTCTCCGGGACCGCCGACGGTTTTGACAAGCCGACGGCCGTGACGCGCGCGCAAGCGGCGGTCGCGCAGGCGATCTTGGATTACAAGGGGCAGAAGCGGCTCGGTCGGGTTAGCGTCAGTCCGTTGCGCCGGCCGCCCCAACCATATTGGCGCGACGCCGTCAGCGCGGAGCTGTTCCACAAGCCCGACATCGTGACCTCGAAATCGCACACGATCTGCTGGAGCGGGGTGGTCTCGCCTTACGTTTGCACGTCCGGCGCCAAAGCCTGCTGGTGAGATTGCTTGCGGCGCGGGGGCGGCAACTCTGGCCCGCCCTTCGCGCCCCTTTTTTTGTTTCCCGCTAGGCCGCGGGGACGAGCGTTACCTTCACGGGCCGGCTCATGAAGAAAAGAAGCGGGATGATGGCGAGGGTCACGAGGCCGATGAACCAGAACAGCTCGTTGAAGGCGAGCATACTGGACTGGCGTGCGATCTCACCGCCGACGACGAGGCCCGACTGCGGCGAATAGGGGCCAAGGCCGTATTGCTGCAGGTAGGGCAGGAGATCGATGTTGAAGGGCGTGATATGCGCCGAAAGCTCGTTCCAATGCACCTGGGACTGCTGCACGTACATCCAGCTCACGACGGCGATGCCGACCGAGCCGCCGAGGCCGCGCATGAGCGCGTAGACGCCAGCAGCCTCATCCAGCTTTGAGTTCGGAATGCTTGCGAAGGCGAGCGCGGTGAGCGGCACGAAGAAGAGGCCGCTGCCGATGCCGGCGATCATGCCGGGGGTCGCGATTGCCCAGTAATCCACATAAAGATTGAAATTCGCCATCATCATCGTGCCGACCGCGGTCAGCACGAGCCCGCCGCCGACAAGCCAGCGCGCATCGAAGAGCTTGATGAGGATCCCGCCGGTGACCGCGAGAGTGATGGCGCTTACCACGGCGCGCGGGATGAAGAGCGTGCCGGCTTCGGCCGGGGGATAGCCAAGCAGGCGCTGGCTCATGAGCGGCATTAAAGCCATCCAGCCAAACAGGCTGAGGCCGTAGGCGGTGATGGCGAGCGTGCCAAGGACGAAATTGCGGTCCTTAAGCAGCGACAGATCGATGATGTTGTCAGACTTGTTCCACCCGCGCAGGAAGAAGGCCACGGCGGAGAAGACGGCGATGATGGTTGCGGCGGTGATGATGCGGGAGTTGAACCAGTCGCGCATCTGGCCCTGGTCGAGCACGAATTGGAGCGCGCCAACCGCCAGCACCAGGAGTCCCAAGCCGATCCAGTCCGTCTTGATCTCCTTCATGGCGCGGCTCGGGAGGTATCCGACGGCGAGCAGAAGCGCGAACAGCCCGATCGGGATGTTGATGTAGAACACCATGCGCCAGGAATACATTTCAGTGAGATAGCCGCCGAGCGCAGGTCCGATCACAGGGGCGACCATGATGCCGAGGCCGAAGATGGCGAGCGCTTGGCCGTGCTTCTCGCGTGGAAAAGCGTCGAGCAGGATCGCTTGGCTCAACGGCACGAGCGGTGCACCGAAGATGCCTTGCGCGAGCCGGAAGGCCACCATGCTCTCCAGGTTCCAAGCCATCCCGCACAGCGCGGACGACAGCACGAAACCGGTGATGGCGGTGAGGAGCAGGCGGCGGCGGCCAAGCCAGGTGGAGAGATAGCCGGTCAACGGCATCACCACGGCGCCGGACACGAGATAAGAGGTCAGCACCCAGGTAATCTGGTCGGGCGTCGCGGCGAAGGCGCCCAGCATATGCGGGAGCGACACGTTGACGATGGTGATGTCGAGAACTTCGAGGATGGCCGTCAGCACGACGGCGATGACGAGCGGCAGCGGCGGCCGTTCCATCGGCGGCTCGCCGGGCGGCGTCACCCTTGGCGGTGGGGGCGGCTTACCGCCACGGCCTTTCCCGGCCGCACCCGACTTGCGGGTCATTGCTCGCCTTGGACAGTATCGATCGTCACAGTGGCGCTGGAGCCCATGCGCAGCGGACGCTCCGGATCGGGCTTGCTCGTCACCCTGATGCGGACCGGGAAGCGCTGCGTCACCTTAACCCAATTGCCCGTGGCGTTCTCGGGCGGCAGCACGGAGAAGCTCGCGCCGGAGCCAGCGCTGATGCTCTCGACAACGCCTTCCAACTTGACACCGGAATACATGTCGAGGTCGATCGTCGCGGGCTGACCCTTGCGGATGCGGGCGAGGTCGGTCTCCTTGAAGTTGGCGTCGACCCACCATTGCCCGTCCTCGACGATGGCAAAGCTGGGGGTCCCGGCCTGCACGACGGTGCCCGGCCGCAGGGAAACATTGGTTGCCCAGCCCGTTGCCGGTGCCGTGACGTGGGTTCGGGTGCGGTCGTGGGTGGCCTTGTCGAGCTGCGCGGCGGCGGCGCGGAGCTGCGTGGTCGGCGTCGTCACGGTAATGTCGCGGTCCTGCGCCTCGTCGAATTTCGCCCGGGCGTCCTGAAAGGCCTGTAGCGCATCCTGCCAGTCCTTTCGTGCGGCGCTCATGGCCTCCGAGGCCGGCTGCTCCGGATCTGTGCGGCCTCGGCCTCGCGATATTTGGTCAGCGCGGCCTCCAGCGCCACGCGCTTCTCCTCGAGCGCGG
>DASQLK010000171.1:0-4866 GCA_035630055.1 Methyloceanibacter sp.
CGTCAAGGTGCGCATCGGCGAGTTTGAGGTGCCGACCGAGGCAAACGGCCAGATGTGGATCCGCTTCACGCCGCACGCGCAGGAACGTTACCTGCCCGCGTGGAAGATCCTGAACGGCGAGATCGGCAAGGAGCAGATCGAAGGCTTCATCCTCATTGTCGGCACAAGCGCTGCGGGTCTGCTCGACCTGCGCGCCACGCCCCTCGACGCGTCCATTCCCGGTGTCGAACTGCACGCCCAGGCCGTCGAGCAGATTCTGCAAGGCGCATTCCTGCTGCGCCCCGACTTCGCCACGGCAGCCGAACTCTTTTACATCCTCCTTCTCGGCTCGCTCGTCGCCTTCTTGATCTATCGCGCCGGCGCGCTCGGCAGTGCCGTGCTGGTGGGCTTCGCCGTGGCCGCGGTCATCGCCGTCTCATGGTACGGCTTCAGGGAGCTGGGCTGGCTGATCGACCCGATTTACCCGGCCTTTTCTCTTGTCGCGATCTACCTCACCGGCAGCCTCTTCATGTTTCTGCGCACCGAGCAGGAACGCAACCGCGTCCGCAATGCCTTCTCGCATTACATGGCACCCGCGCTGGTTGAGCGTCTCGCCGAGGATCCCTCCCGGCTCAAGCTCGGCGGCGAGACGCGCGACATGACCCTGCTCTTCAGCGACGTGCGCGGGTTCACCGGCATTTCGGAGGGCTTGACCGCGGAGGAACTCACGCGTTTTCTCAACGACCTCTTCACGCCGCTCAGCAACATCATTCTCGATGAGGCGGGCACCATCGACAAATATATGGGCGATGCCCTGATGGCGTTCTGGAACGCGCCCCTTGACGATCCCGAGCATCCCAGTCATGCCTGCCGGGCGGCGCTGCGCATCATGTCGAAAATGCAAGAGCTCAACGAGCAATGGCAGCGTGACGCGGAGGCGAAGGGACGCCCTTACAAACCCGTGAAGCTCGGCATCGGCCTCAACACCGGAATCTGCTGCGTGGGAAATCTCGGTTCCGAAATCCGGTTCGATTACTCGGTGATCGGCGACAACGTGAACGTGGCGTCCCGCCTCGAAGGCCAGACAAAGACCTATGACGTCGATACCATCGTCGGTGAATCGACAACCTCGCGCGCGCCGGACTTTGCCTTTCTCGAGATCGATCTCCTCAAGGTGAAAGGCAAAACGGAAGCGACGCGCGTTTTCGCGTTGTTGGGTGACAACGCCGTGAAGCAGTCTCAGGAATTCATCGACTTTACGACAAAGCACGCCGAGTTTCTCGCGCGCTACCGGGCAAGGGATTGGGACGCCGCGGAGATCCTGAGCCGCGACTGCGAAAGCACGAGCGGTCTAGCGAGGCTCTACGCGCTCTATCGCGAACGTATCGACTTCTTTCGTCTCAATCCGCCGCCGCCCCAATGGGACGGCACCGCAGAAGCCCTTTCAAAATAACCGCCATGCCCCAGCTTGCGACTCTCGTCCTGGCCGCAGTGGCGGTCCTTATGTTCAAGCACATGGTGGCGGACTTTTTTCTGCAGACGCCCTACCAGTATTTGAACAAGGGCAAATACGGTCATCCAGGGGGTTTGCTGCACGCTGCGATCCACGTCGCCCTCACGCCCCTCGTCTATCTCGTGCTGGCGCCGGCGTCGTTGCTGCTCGCCGCAGGCCTCGCCGTCGGCGAGTTCGCCATTCACTATCATACGGACTGGCTCAAGGAGCAGCTGACCAGCCGCATTGGCTGCGGAACCCACGACCGCCACTTCTGGAATATTCTCGGCGCGGATCAATTCATCCACGGCCTCACCTATGTGGGGATCGTCGCCGTTCTGGTCGCGGCGCTCGCCTAAAGCAGCGCCGAGATTTCGCGGTTGGCGAATTCCAGCCTGTCGGCAAGCAGGCGAATGATGAGCTTGTGGAAGGCCGCAGCCGCGGTGGGATCCTTCGCCTGCATATTCGCGAAGGCTTCGCGGGTAAGCCGGTAGACGACGGTCGGCGCCTCGGCGACGACATTCGCCGTGCGCGGCACGCCGCGGAAGAAACCCATCTCGCCGACGACCGTATGGCCCATCATGCGCCGGAGCCGGATCGGCCGTCCAAGCTCGTCGTCGATAGTGATGGCGACGCAGCCGGAGGCCTGCAGCACAACCGAATCCGATGGCTCGCCCTGGCGGAAGATGATTTCGCCGCCCTCGAGCTCATGCCGCTCCATGTAGCTCGCGACGCGGTCGAACCCCACGTCGCCCCCGAACTCCGCCTGCAGCCAGCTCTCGAAAGTATGGGTCGAGGCGTCGCCAACCTCGTGATGCATGAGAAGCATGTCCTCGCACCACTCCACCGCCTCGTTGCGGCTGGCGAAGACCTGATGCGGGCGGGTAACCCCGAAGAAGCCGGCCCTGTTGAGCCCCGTTCTGATGATGTCGCTGAGGCCGGAGAAGCCGAGCGTCACGCCGTGCTCCTCGCAATAGTTGCGTAGCTTCACGAGGCTGAGCACGGCGGATGTGTCGAGCCCCGGCACCGAGCTGAAGTCGAGCACCACGTAGCCCACCGGCTTCTCGCGCTGGCCCTCAATCTCCCGCCGGATGCGCTCGAATAGCCCATTCGAGGAGCCGAAGAAGATAAAGCCCGACAGCCAGAACACATGCAGCCGCTTGCCTTCGTCGCGCAGCAGCCGCGCCTGCTCCGGCGAGCGCTCGACATTGGAGGCGAACTCGTCGCGGGTGAGATGGCGGCGGATCACGCCGATGCGGCTGTAGCTCAGCGCGAACATTAAGCAGGCGCCGATCACGCCGACCACCACGCCCATGAAGTAGCCGAAGTTGATGATGACGATGGTCATGAGAGCGGTGAGCGCCCACTCCATCCAGGAGCTCTGCGCCGGTGCCTCCCACAGCTCGAACAGGATCATAAAGCCGAGATAGACGAGCATGCCGGCGAGGATCGCCTTCGGCACGACGCTGCCGACATCGGCGCCCGCGAAGAGGATGATGGCGCAGACAATGCCGACGATGACACCGGCCCAGCGTGTCGTCGCGCCGGACTCGTCGAGGAGGAGGCAACCGTTCATGGACAGCGAGCCCCCGAAGCCGCCGAGCACGGACGCAAGCAAATTGGCGAGGCCGTTGGAACGAAATTCCTGATCGAGATCGCCCGTCTTTTGCCGCGCAACTTCGAGGCTCGATACATCGAGCAGAAGGGCGATAGCCATGACGCCGCAAAACGATCCGATCTCGGCGGAGCTCTGCGCGATGACGCCCCAATCGACTTGATATCCCGCAAGCGCACTCGCGGGCCACCAGAGGCTAAGCTCGCCGAGACTCGGCAAGAACCACGCGTTCCGCAACGGCTCGTCGCTCACGATGCCGAACAAGGTCACGTCGAGCACGAGCAGAAACGCGAAGAACGCGATGGGCAGGGCGAGATAGTCCGGCACCCATCGCCCCAAGAGCGGAATTGCAATGGCGAACAGCGCGCCGATCAAAATCTGCGGACCGTAAAGCTGCGAATATAGAATATGCCAACTCGACGGCGACAGCGTCAGATTGGTCTGCGTCACGACCTCGATGCCACCGGTGATGAGAAGGATGCCAGACGCGGCGAGGAAGCCGCCGATCACCGGATAGGGAATAAAGCGCAGCCACTGACCGAGCTTCAACGCGCCAACGCCATAAAGCAGAACGCCGGTGAGGAGCGTGCTTACCGACAGCGCGACCAGAATGTTTATGATGATCTGGTCGTTGCTCGCCCCCTTCGCCGCGAGCCCTGCCGCGATCGACGAGGCCAGCACGCTCATGACAGCCACGGCGGGGGAGTCGGGCCCGCCGATAACCGGCGCGAAGGTCGACGTCAGGGCGATGACGATGCAGGTGACGACGGTGCCCATGATGAGCCCGGCGAGGCCGAGCGAGAAACCGTCGGCGAGATCGCCGGTAAAGATGAGCGCCGCGAACGACACGCAATAGGCGATCTGCACCACGCCCGAGATGCTGCCCGCGACCGCGTCCCGCCCGAGGGTGGCCGCAGTGATAGGAGGCCGCTTCAGCGCGGAATTCGCAAGGGAGGTCAAGGTGCTTACGGGAGTTGCAGGGTTGCGTTCGGGGCGATCATCGCCGCCGAACGCCACAATGCAAGGCAAAAGTGGCGGAACCCGGTGCGGCCTAGTCCCCCGAAGCGGCGCAATTCCTGGGCGAAAGTGATCTCTCGCGTTAGAGAAGCACCTGCCGCGACCGCGTCGGCTGACACATGCCGGCCTTCGGCTCCCAGCGTGCGACGTCGAGACCTGGCTCGACAAACCATTGCCCCTCACGTCCGGGCTCCTGGCAGGCCTTGGCCAGCAGCGCATTAAAGGCCGCTCGCGGCACGAGTGAAAAGCCAAGCTGGCTGAGATAGCCGGTGAGGTGTTTGCCGTCGTTGAGGACATATCCCCAGCGCTGGAGATGGCAATTCAAAACCGCAAAACCGACTTTCGACGCATCGCGCTGCCGCGTGAACTGCGACTCCGTGAAAAAGACGCGGCCGACGGAAAGCCCATACGCACCGCCGACAAGCTCTCCCGCCTCGTTCCACACCTCAACGGAATGCGCCAGGCCGGCATCGAAGGCTTTGCTGTAGGCTTCGATCATCTCGGGGCGAATCCAGGTGAGCCGCACCCGCCCCGGCCGGGGTTCTGCGCATGCTTGCACCACCCCCGCGAAATCGCGATCGAAGGTGACGCTGAATTCCTCCTGCCGCAGCCGGCGCCGTATCGTCTTCTCCACGCGAAAATTCTCGATGAACAGAGCCATGCGCTCGCGCGGCGCCCACCATTTTTGCGGGCCAATATGCGACCAGGGGAACAGGCCTCTGGCATAGGCGTCGCGCAGCGCCGTAACACTCATGTCGGTGCA
>DASQLK010000172.1:0-5668 GCA_035630055.1 Methyloceanibacter sp.
GTCAACGCGCGCGATGCCATGCCGGGCGGCGGCAAGCTTCGCATTCGCACGGCGAACGTCACCGAGCCGGAATCGCGCGGCCTCGGCGAGCAGCATCTGGTGCCCGCCGAATACGTGCTTGTGGAGGTGACCGACACCGGCACGGGCATGCCGCCCGAGGTGATGCAGAAGATCTTCGAGCCGTTTTTCTCGACCAAGGAAATCGGTCGCGGGACCGGGCTCGGCCTCTCCACGGTCTACGGCATCGTTAAGCAGACGGGCGGTTTCATCTTCGTCGACAGCGAGCTCGGCAAAGGCACGACGCTGCGCGTTTATCTGCCACGCTACATCGAGATCGAAAGCGACGTCGAGGAGGCGCCCAAGATTGAGCGCCGGGAGAAGCCGCGGGATCTGACCGGCCGCGGCACCGTGCTCCTGGTGGAAGACGAAGACGCGGTGCGCAGCTTCGCGGCGCGCGCGCTTGGGCAGCGCGGCTATCACGTGCTCGAGGCCTCGACCGGCACGGAGGCGCTCGAGGTCTTCAACGCACACGAGGGAGAGGTCGATCTCGTCGTGAGCGACGTCGTCATGCCGGAGATGGATGGTCCGACCCTGCTCAAGGAACTGCGCCAGCAGCGCCCCGATCTCAAGATCATCTTTATGTCGGGCTATGCGGAGGATGCCTTCCGCCGCAACCTGACCGAGAAGGAGGACTTTATGTTTTTGCAGAAGCCCTTCGATCTCAAGCAATTGGCCGCGGCCGTCAAAGCTGCCCTGGACGGCGAATAGCCCCGTTCTTGCGCCGGGTCGGGTCCGGGACGCTTCCCTTTTCGGGCCGCTCCGGCTAGACGCGCAAAGCTGACCTATCCCCTTTAACCGGAGCCTCTACGTGCCGGATTATGAAGTTCCGCCCCCGGAGGACGAGGGCGATGCGAGCCGTAGACGGCGCACGAAGCCCAAGATGCCGGCGCTCACCATCGAGCGCTATGGCGGGCGCCTCCTTTATGTCTGGTTCGGGATGCGCTTCGGGACGCTGATGCGCCTCTTTGCCCGCGGTCGCTTCAGCTTCACCCTCAATTGCATCCCCGACACGCTGGCCTTGTTCTTATGGGTGCCGTGGAACACGCCTCTCACGTGGATCTCGGAAGCGAAGTACCGCAAAAAGGCGGAAGCGCTGCCGCTCGCCACGCCGCCGATCTTCGTCATCGGACATTGGCGCACCGGCACGACGCTGCTGCATGACCTCTTCTCCGAGGACCCGCGCTTCGCGTTCCCGACAACCTACGAGTGCTTCTTCCCGCACCATTTCCTCCTGACCGAGGGGCACCTCGACAAGGTGTTCAAGATCCTCCTGCCGAAGCGGCGTCCGCAGGATGACGTGCCTGTGGGCTTCGACCGCCCGCAGGAAGAAGAGTTCGCCATGATCATGCTGGGCGAGGGGTCGCCCTATAACACGATGGCTTGGCCCCGCCTTGGCCCCGCCGAGAGCGACTATCTCGACTTCAAGGGCCTGACCGCGAAGCAGAAGCAGAGCTGGGCCGACGCCTTCATGTGGTTCTACCGTCGCCTCGTGCTGAAGCATGGCGGCAAGCGCCTGGTGATGAAATCGCCCGGCAACGCCGCGCGCCTCAAGCTCCTCACCAAGCTCTTCCCTGATGCCCGCTTCGTCTATATCGCCCGCAACCCCCTCGACGTGTTCCCGTCGACGGTGAAGCTTTGGCGCGCCCTCTATTCCACGCAGGGCCTGCACAACCCGCCCAACCTCGAAGGCTGGCTCGACGACTACGTGCTCGACATGTTCCAGCGCCTGACCGAGGCCTATGAGGAGGATCGCCACCTGATCTCCCCGGATCGGCTCGTCGAGATGCGCTACGAGGATTTGATCAAGGATCCGATCGGGACCATGCGCGACGTTTACGCCAAGCTCGGCATCGGCGGTTTTGACGAGGCCGAAGGTCCGATGCGAGCAATCCTGTCCGACCGCTCCGACCATCGCATCTCGTCCTACCGCCTCCCGTCCCCCATCATGCGCAAGATCGCCGGCCGCCTTGCGCCCTATATCGACCGCTTCGGCTACCGCGACAGCGTCGCTGCGGCGCTCGCGCAGGCGCCAGCCGAGGCGGTGTCGGAACGCGCGCGCGAAGCCTCTTAATTTAGGGTTGCCCACGCGTGGGGCGGAACGCGGCGCTAGACGACCGCGAAAATCCGATTCGCGCTCACGGAGAGGGCAAAGCGCCGCCTCACCGACTCCAGCCCCAAATTCGCCATGGCCACGAACTGGACGGCTGTTTCTCGCGCGCTGAAACCGCTTTCACCTGCGAGACGGCAGAAGAACATATTGCGAACATAGAACAAACCATGTACATTGGTCCGCGATGACACGAACGGCGACACCTAGGGATGGGCGCAAAGCCGCAAAATCCTGGGGCGATAGATGCCAAGAGCAGGGCTTTTTGAATTCGTAGGCTTGTGAAATAAGGGAGAGACCCATGTCGAACGCTGCGCTGCGCCTCGTCGAAGGAGTGGAGATGGATAAAGAGAAGGCGCTTGCCGCGGCGATCTCCCAGATCGAGCGGAATTGCGGCAAGGGTTCCATCATGCGCCTCGGCGCGAACGAGAAGATCGTCGAGGTCGAGGCGATCTCCTCAGGCTCGCTCGGGCTCGATATCGCGCTTGGCATCGGGGGCTTGCCGCGCGGCCGCGTCATCGAAATTTATGGGCCGGAATCCTCCGGCAAGACGACCTTGGCCCTCCACGTCGTGGCCGAGGCCCAGAAGCGCGGCGGCATTTGCGCCTTCGTCGATGCAGAGCATGCCCTCGATACGGTCTATGCCCGCAAGCTCGGGGTCGACCTCGAGAACGTCCTCATCTCCCAGCCGGACACCGGCGAGCAGGCGCTCGAGATCGCCGACACCTTGGTCAGGTCCGGCGCCATCGATGTGCTCGTGGTGGATTCGGTGGCCGCCCTGACGCCCAAGGCCGAGCTCGAAGGCGAAATGGGCGACATGCAGATGGGCAGTCAGGCGCGCCTGATGAGCCAGGCCCTGCGCAAGCTGACCGGCTCGATCTCCAAGTCCCGCTGCATGGTCATCTTCATCAACCAGATCCGCATGAAGATCGGCGTGATGTTCGGCAGCCCCGAGACCACGAGCGGCGGCAACGCCCTCAAATTCTACGCCTCCGTACGCCTCGATATCCGCCGCATCGGCGCCATCAAGGAGCGTGAGGAGGTCGTCGGCAACCAGACCCGCGTCAAGGTGGTGAAGAACAAGGTTGCCCCGCCCTTCAAGCAGGTCGAGTTCGACATCATGTATGGCGAGGGTATCTCCAAGATGGGCGAGCTCATCGACCTTGGCGTCAAGGCGGGCATTGTGGAGAAATCCGGCGCCTGGTTCTCCTATGATTCCGAGCGGATCGGGCAGGGCCGCGAGAACGCCAAGACCTATCTGAAAGAGCATCCCGACATGGCCGAGCGGATCGAGCGGGCCATTCGCCAGAGCGCGGGCTTGCTCGCGAGCCAGATCCTGGAGGGCACGCCTGAGCCCGACGATGCCGAGACCGGCTTTGCCGAGGCTCCGGGCGATGGCGAGGTTACCTCGATCGCAGGCGGGGCAAGGCGTGGCAAGCGCGGGGCTTAAGCCCCGCGCACGAGCCTGGTCATTGGCCGCCGCCGGACGGTCTCAAGGTGTATGGCGGACGGATGGCGTGCGGAAGCACGCGGCGTTAATGGGTCATCGCGTCCCCGTGGCGAGAGGCCTCGTGCGCGCTCGGGACGAGGCCGTGACGGCTCCTTAAGGCTTTCGCGTGAAGCTGGACAGCCCCGGCCCGCAACCTTATGTCTGATTCCCATCGCTTGCGGCCTTCCAGTCCAGGACGGGCTCAGGACCTCGCGTTTGCCGTGACCCTGTCGGGCCAGGGCGCGGCGCGGGAGACATCGCCAATTCAAGGTTGCCCCTCGTTGTCATGACAACATCCAAGAACACAACGGCCAGGCGCTCCGGCGCTGCGGGGCGCGGTGCCGGCACGACGAGCGTGAACGACATCCGCTCGGGCTTTCTCGAGTTCTTCCGCGGTCTGGATCATGAGGTGGTGCCGTCGAGCCCCCTCGTGCCGCGCAACGATCCCACGCTCATGTTCACCAATGCGGGCATGGTGCCGTTCAAGAATGTCTTCACCGGCGCCGAGAAGCCGACCTATCCGCGCGCCGCGTCGTCGCAGAAATGCGTTCGCGCCGGCGGCAAGCACAACGATCTCGAGAACGTCGGCTTCACCGCGCGCCACCACACCTTCTTCGAGATGCTCGGCAACTTCTCCTTCGGCGATTATTTCAAGGAGCGCGCGATCGAGCTTGCGTGGGATCTGATCACCAAGGACTTCGCTCTCGACAAGGAGCGGCTGCTGATCACCGTCTTCGCCGACGACGATGAGGCGGCTGCACTCTGGCGCAAGATCTCGGGCTTTCCCGACAACAAGATCCTGCGCATCGCCGGCAGCGACAATTTCTGGTCCATGGGTGACACCGGTCCGTGCGGGCCCTGTTCGGAGATCTTTTACGATCACGGTCCCGAGCTTTGGGGCGGCCCGCCCGGCAGCGCGGACGCCGACGGCGATCGCTTCGTCGAGATCTGGAATCTCGTCTTCATGCAATACGAGCAGCGCGAGGACGGCAGCCGCGCCGATCTCCCGCGCCCGTCGATCGACACCGGCATGGGGCTGGAGCGCATCGCCGCCGTGCTCCAAGGCACCCATGACAATTACGCCATCGATCTTTTCCGCGCGCTGATCGGCGCCTCGGTCGATCTCACCGGCGTGCCTGCCGAAGGCGAGCAGGCGCCGAGCCATCGCGTCATCGCCGATCATTTGCGCGCCTCTGCCTTCCTCATTGCGGACGGTGTGTTGCCGTCAAACGAGGGCAGGGGCTACGTGCTCCGCCGCATCATGCGCCGCGCCATGCGCCATGCGAATCTCCTCGGCGCGAAAGACCCGCTCATGCATCGCCTCGTCCCGGTCCTGGTGGACCAGATGGGGCGCGCCTTCCCCGAGCTCGACCGCGGCCAGAGTCTCATCGAGGAGACCTTGAAGCTGGAGGAGACCCGCTTCCACGACACGCTGGAGCGCGGCCTGAAACTGCTCGACGAGGCTGTCACCGACTTGAAAGGGTCGAAGACGCTTCCCGGGGAGGTCGCCTTCAAGCTTTACGATACCTACGGCTTTCCATTCGATCTCACCGAGGACGCGCTCAAGGCTAAGGGCATCGGTGTCGATGCGAAGGGCTTCGCAGCCGCCATGGAGCGGCAGCGCGCCGAGGCACGGAAGTCGTGGTCCGGATCTGGCGACGCGCAGACCGAGACGGTTTGGTTCGAGCTCAAGGAGGATGTCGGCACCACCGAGTTCCTGGGCTACGACACCGAGACGGCGTCTGCCGAGATCGTCGCCATCATAAAGGACGGCAAGCGCGTGAACGAGCTTCGCGGCGGCGAGCGCGGCGCCGTCGTCGTCAACCAGACCCCCTTCTATGGCGAGTCCGGCGGTCAGGTCGGCGATCACGGACGCATCTTCGCGTCAGGCGGCACCCACTTCGCCGTGGAGGACACCCAGAAGAAGCTCGGCAGCCTCTTCATCCATCACGGCGTTGTGGAGAAGGGCGGGCTCAAGGTGGGGCAGGCCGTTGAGCTCGAGGTCGACCACG
>DASQLK010000173.1:0-2581 GCA_035630055.1 Methyloceanibacter sp.
GAGCGCCGCCTCCATCTTGCCTTGCGGCGGCTTCGGCACGCCTTTGACGATGGCCCAATAGATCTTGCGCACCGAGCGGGTCTGGAACGCGCGGCCAAGCTTCGCGGCAACTGAGCGCCGCTTGGCGACGACGAGCACGCCCGACGTATCGCGGTCGAGGCGATGCACGAGGCGCGGCCGTGTCTCCGGACCGTCGCCAAGGCCCTCCAGCAAGCCGTCGACATGGCGCGTGGTTTTCGTGCCGCCCTGCACCGCCAATCCAGACGGCTTGTTGAGGATGAGGAGATCGTCGTCCTCATACAGCGTAATGGCGGTGAGAAACTCACGGTCGGCGTTGGAGATCGGCGGGGCCGTTCCCCCGCGAGGCGGCGCATCGGGCAGCGGCGGCACGCGGACCGTCTGCCCCTCTGCGAGCCGCGTGCTGGCCTTCGCCCGCCCGCCGTCCACCCGGACCTGGCCGGTGCGCAGAAGCTTCTCCAGGCGGCTGTGCGGCAGCGTGGCGTAGTGGGTACGGAACCAGCGATCGAGGCGCATGCCGTCCTCTTCCCGTCCGACCGCCTTGGTCTCCACCCCTGTCATGCCTAGAGCGCCCGCACGATGGCGAGGCCGAGGAACAGCGCGCCGATCGACAGCCCCACCGACGCGAGAAGATAGAGCCAGGCGGCCATGTGCTCACCGCGCTCGAAGAGAAAGGCGAAATCGACCGAGAAGGCCGAGAAGGTGGTGAAACCGCCGAGAACGCCGACGGTGAGGAAAGCGCGCAGCTCGTTGCCGACGGACCAGCGCAAGGCCATCGCCTCGATCAGAAGGCCCATGAGAAAGCAGCCGAGCACGTTCACCGTGAGCGTGCCCCAGGGAAAGCCGAACCCCAGGAGACGGCCCGAGCCCACGCCCACCAGATAGCGGGCGCTCGCGCCAAGCGCCCCACCTGCCGCCACGAACAATAGGGTCTTCACCTGCCGCCCTCCCTTTGTCGAGATGCCCGCAACATCGCCCATTGGCGCTACCGATTTCAAGGCGCCGGGGTGTCACGCTCCTGGCGGGCGGCCTGCACCACCTCCCACGCGGCGTCAGCATTAATGGCCGCGATGCCGAGCCCGACGGCAAGATCCGGCCAGGGTGAGAGCGTGTAGGCGGTGATGATCCCGGCAACGATGATCGCAGCATTGGCAAGCACGTCGTTCCGCGCCGACAGAAACGCCGCGAGGCTCAGACTGCCGCCATGATGGCGGTAACGGACAAGCATCGAGGCGCAGACGAAGTTCACCGCAAGCGCCCCCGCCCCCGTGAGGGTGAGCGGGACAGCGGCAGGCGGGACCGGCACCGCAAGCTTCTGCGCCGCGGTCCACAGCGTCGCCACGGCCGGAACGAGGATGATCGCCGCCAGCGCGTAGCCAAGTTTTTGCCGCCGGGCGGCGGTCCAGCCGAGGCCTGCGAGAATGAGGAGGTTGACGGAGGCGTCTTCGAGAAAGTCGACGGAATCGGCGAAAAGCGATACCGACCCGATCGCAAGCGCCACCGCGAACTCAATACCGAAATAAGCAAGATTGAGCGCGGCGACGATGACGACGACCCGGCGCAGGCCAGCCGTGTCCGCGACGCTCAATTGCGCGACGCCTTCTTGCGGCGCAGCTCCGCGAAGCGCTCGAGCCGCGACTTCACCTCCGCCTCGTAGCCAAAGGCAGTCGGGGTGTAGAAGCACTGCCGCTCCATCTTCTCCGGGAAGTAATCCTGGCCGGAGAACGCCTCGTCCTCGTTGTGGTCGTAGGCGTAACCCGACCCGTAGCCCTCCTGCTTCATGAGCTTGGTGGGGGCATTCAGAATATGCTTAGGCGGTAGCAGCGAGCCGCCTTCCTTCGCGGTGCGCATCGCCGCCCCAAACGCCTTATAGCCGGCATTCGATTTCGGCGCCGTCGCGAGATAGATCGTGGCTTGCGCCAGCGCGAGCTCGCCTTCGGGCGATCCAAGAAAATCGTAAGCGTCCTTCGCCGCATTCGCCTGCACGAGCGCATGCGGATCGGCGAGCCCGATATCCTCCACCGCCATGCGTACGAGACGCCGGGCGATGTATAGCGGATCCTCACCGCCATCCAGCATGCGCGCCAGCCAGTAGAGAGACGCGTCGGGGTCGGAGCCGCGCACGGATTTGTGTAGCGCGCTGATGAGATTGTAATGGCCGTCCTGCCCCTTATCGTAGAGCGGCGCACGCCGCTGCACGAGCGCGATCAACGCGTCCCGGTCGAGCTCCGTCTCCGTGCCGCGCGGCACCGAGAGAAACACGTCCTCCGCGAGGTTCATCAATGCGCGGCCATCGCCGTCGGCCATGCCGATCAGGGCTTCGCGTGCGTCCGTGGTGAGCGGAAGCTTGCGCCGCTCATGGGCTTCGGCGCGCGCAAGCAGGCCTCCAAGGGCGGCCTCGTCGAGACGCCTGAAGGTGAGAACGCTCGCCCGCGACAGGAGCGCCGAATTGAGCTCGAAGGACGGGTTCTCGGTGGTCGCGCCGACAAGGACGATGGTGCCGTCTTCCATGTGGGGCAGGAAGGCATCCTGCTGGGAGCGGTTGAAGCGGTGGATCTCGTCG
>DASQLK010000174.1:0-7016 GCA_035630055.1 Methyloceanibacter sp.
CTGCGCGCACCGGCCTTTCTTCTGTTCATCATCGCAGCAAGCCTGATCTCGTCGAGCCACGCTATCTATTACGCGTTCGGCACCCTGCATTGGCGCGCGCAAGGCTTCCCGGCAGGGGCCATTGGGGTCCTTTGGTCGATCGGTGTGGTCGCCGAGATCGGGCTATTCGTGTTCTCTGGCCGTATCGTCCGCAAGACCGGCGCGGCCAAACTACTGATGCTTGCGGGCCTTGGCGCATGTTTGCGTTGGTTCTTCATGGCCTTCGATCCGCCGCTGCTCGCGACCGTCGCGCTACAATGCCTGCACGCGCTGAGTTTCGGCGCGGCGCATGTGGCGGCAATTCATTTCTTGGCGCACGCCGTGCCCGAAGACCGCGCGGCCACCGCCCAGGGCTTGTACGCCGCAACCGTTGCCGGCCTCGTGCTCGGCGTCGTGACGATCGCGTCCGGGCCGCTCTACCGCATTCTCGGCGGCGAGGCTTATGCCGTGATGGCAGCGCTAGCGCTCTGCGGCACTGCCGGTGCTGTCCTCCTGATGCGGCAGTGGCGAGGCGGCACCCTCGTCGCCGCGGCACCATAGGCGGCGTCGCTTGATCTTGCTCAAAGACAAAGCGCTGTCCTCAGATAAGGAATCCCGTATGACCTATCATTTCTCCCGGACGATTGATCTTCCCTTCGACCAGGCTGTTGCGCGCGTTACGGAGGCGTTGAAACGCGAAGGCTTCGGGGTGCTGACGGACATCGACGTGAGCGCCACGCTGAAAGCAAAGCTCGGCGTGGCGTTTCGGCCCTACCGGATCCTCGGCGCCTGCAACCCGCCGCTGGCGCATCGCGCGCTCGAGCTTGAGGACAAGATCGGCACCATGCTGCCTTGCAATGTCATCGTGCAGGAACACGGCGCGGGCAACGTCGAGGTTTCCGCCGTCGATCCTGCCGCATCGATGCAGGCGATCGAGAATCCGGCTCTGGCCGAGGTGGCGGAAGAGGTGCGCGGACGCTTGCAGAAGGTGATCGACAGTCTCTGACCGCGCTAGCCCCAAAGCGCCGGCTGCGGCGGCCAGACCTTGCTGCCGTCATATTTGAGGCCGTGCGCGCGGTCGCGGTTAAGGAGTAGCGGTCCGTCGAGATCCACCCACGCCGCGTCTTGCGCGAGAACGAGGGCAGGGGCCATGGCGAGCGAGGTCGCCACCATGCAGCCCACCATGATCTTCAAACCCAGGCTGCGGGCTTCCGCCGCGGTCGCCAGCGCTTCGGTGAGGCCGCCGGTCTTGTCGAGCTTGATGTTGACGGCATCGTAGCGCCCCACAAGCGCGCGCAGCGACGCGCTGTCATGCGCGGACTCGTCGGCGCAGACCGGGATCAGGCGCGCGATCTCGGCGAGCATCGCATCGTCACCGGCGGGGAGGGGCTGTTCGATCAGCTCGATGCCGGCGCGCGCCGCCTCCCGCCACATCTCTTCGAGCCGGTCCGCGCGCCACGCCTCGTTTGCATCTGCGATGAGCCGCGCGTCGGGGCGCGCCGCGCGCACCGCCATCATGCGCTCACCATCGCCATCGCCGCCCAGCTTCAATTTCAGGAGGGGATAGGACCTCGCCGCGCGTGCCGCATCCGCCATCGCGGCAGGCGCGCCGAGGGAAAGCGTGTAGGCCGTGAGCACCGGTCGCAGCGCCTTAACGCCCGCAGCCAACGCGGCAGGAACGCCGCTCTGCTTCGCCTTGAGATCCCACAGCGCGCAGTCGATGGCATTGCGCGCGGCGCCAGCGGGAAGGACGGTTTGCAGCTCCTGCCGGCTCATGCCTGCGGTAATGCGCGCAGAGCATCCTTCGATCGCCGCCATGACGCTTTCGATGCTTTCGCCGTAACGCGCGTAAGGCACACATTCGCCACGTCCGTTATGCGGACCTTCGCTGATGGCCGCCACCACGACCTCCGCCTGGCGCTTGGAGCCCCGCGAGATGGTGAAAGCCCCCGCGATCGGCCAGCTTTCCTCCCGCGCGCTGAGGACGCGACTAGCATTAGCCAAGATGGAGCCTCGCGCGCCTCGCCATTTGCCTTTCTTTCTCCTGCATTTTCATTCAAAAACAGGGCGTTGCTATTCCAGCGTGCCTTCGCACTCAACCTCCGGCAAAGCTAACCTTATCGATGCTCAAGCGCGACCATCAGCTTGTTTTGCCGACGCAGGCGCGGGCCCCGGGCTTCCGCGTCGAGCTGCGGGGCACGACGTTCCGCCTGATCGCGACCGGCGCCTGGACCGTCGCCGAGGCAACGCGCTTGGACCAGGCATTGAAGCGCTTGCGCGTGCCGATCCCCCCCACGCCTGACTTCACCGGCGAGATGGACATTGCCGGCATCGCGGAAATCGACACGGCCGGGGCGTGGCTCCTGCAGCGCACCGCAGCAGCATGGGAGGCGAGCGGCCTGCGCACGCACTATGCGGGTGCCACCGAAGGCTTCCGCATTCTCATCGAAGAGGTGCGGCGGCGCGGCAACACCGAGCGCCCGCAGGTCGAGCAAATTGGCGCTGCGCGGCAGCTCGTCGACGACACGACGCGCGTCCTCACTGGCGTCTGGCGCGACGCGGTTCAGCTCACGAGCTTCCTCGGCGAGGTCGTGGCCGGCATGGGCAGGCTCATCCGCCAGCCTTGGCGCTTCCGTACCACGTCCTTCGTGCATCATCTCGATCACGCCGGCCTCCGGGCCGTTCCCATCGTGGCGCTGATCTGCCTTCTGATCGGCGCCGTGGTCATGCAGCAGGGCGTCGTCCAGTTGCGTCCCTTCGGCGCGGAACCCTTCGCCGTCAACATGGTCGCGATCCTCGCGCTGCGGGAGGTGGGTATTCTCCTCACGGCCATTATGGTGGCCGGCCGCTCTGGCTCTGCGTTCACCGCCGAGATTGGCTCCATGAAGATGCGCGAGGAGATTGATGCCATGCGCACGCTCGGCATCGATCCCATGGACACGCTCGTCCTGCCGCGCGTTCTCGCCCTCGTGGTCGCGCTGCCGCTGCTCACATTCATCGGGGATGTGATGGGGCTTGTCGGCGGCGGCATCATGGCTTTCGGCGTGCTTGGGCTCGACGCCAGCACCTATCTCGACAAGCTGCACGAGGCGATCGACTTTCAGCATTTCATGGCCGGCATGATCAAGGCGCCCTTTGCCGCCATTATCATTGCGCTTGTTGGCTGCATGGAGGGGATGAAGGTCGAGGGCAGCGCGGAATCACTCGGCACCCATGTCACCAGCGCCGTGGTTAAGTCGATCTTCCTGGTGATAGTGTTGGATGCGATTTTTGCCATGTTTCTCTCGGGGATCGGCGTGTGACGTTCGAGAATGGGCGCGAAATCCTGATCCGTGTGCGCGGGCTCGCCAAGAGCTTCGGCAGCCATCAGATTTGGGACGGCATGAGCCTCGATGTCTATCGCGGCGAGATCCTCGCCATCGTCGGCGGCTCGGGCCAGGGCAAGTCGGTCCTGATGCGCGTGATCACGGGCCTCATCCAGCCCGACGCGGGTTACGTCGAACTGTTCGGGAAGGACGCGAAGACCCTGTCCGACAAGGAGCGCCTCGACATCGAGACCCGGTGGGGCATCCTCTTCCAGGACGGCGCGCTCTTCTCTTCGCTGACCGTGCTGCAGAACATCCAGGTTCCGATGCGCGAGCATCTCGATCTGCCGCAGGCGATGATGGACGATCTCGCTTTCCTCAAGCTTGCCATGGTGGGTCTTCCTCCCGTGGCGGCGCATAAATATCCGTCGGAACTCTCTGGCGGGATGCGCAAGCGCGCGGGGCTGGCGCGCGCGCTCGCCCTCGATCCGGAGATCGTCTTCCTCGACGAACCGACCGCCGGCCTCGATCCCATCGGCGCGTCCGACTTCGACCAGCTCATCAAGAAGCTGCAGCAGACGCTCGGTCTCACCGTCTACATGGTGACCCACGACCTGGACACGATCTTCACGGTGTGTGACCGGGTGGCCGTTCTTGCCGACAAGCGCATCGTGCGCACCGGCTCGCCGTCTGAGTTGCAGCAACATCCCAATCATCCCTGGATCGAAGAATATTTCTGCGGAGCGCGAGCCCGCGCCGCAATGCCGAGCGCCGCAAAGGCGCAAGCCGGCATGCGGTCCCTCATGGTGTAAGGAAACCGGCCGATGGAAACCAAAGCCAACTACTTGATGATCGGGGGGTTCGTACTCGGCATCCTGGCATTCGCGTTCGTCTTTGTATTTTGGATGAGCAATTTCGCCGGCGGTGGGAAGCGCTACTTCATCGTTTTCGAAGGATCGGTCTCCGGGCTGACCACGGGCTCAAGCGTCGGCCTTAACGGCATCAAGGTGGGCGAGGTGCAGTCGCTTGCCCTCGACCCCGAGGACGCCCGCAAAGTGCAGGTTCTGATCGGTGTCGATGAGAACACCCCCATACGTGAGAACTCCCGTGCCAACATCCAGTCGATGGGTTTAACGGGCGGCAGCGGCGTGCAGATCAGCGCCGGCACGCCGGAATCGCCCTTCCTCGTCGCCACCGAGGCCGATCCGATTCCCGTCATCAAGGCCGACCGCGCCATGGGGCAGGGCCTTTTCGACGCGGCGCCGGCGGTTATGAACAACGCCAACACCCTGCTGTCGAAGCTGAACGACGTGGTCGACGAGAACCAGAAGTCCATCCACACGACGATCACCAACGTGGAGGGCTTCACCACCATGCTCAACGAGCGCAAGGATGACATATCGCTGGCGATCAAGGATCTGCGGGAAGCCGCCCAGTCCTTCAAGGACTTGTCCGCGAAGCTTCAAGTATCGCTTGGAGACAATATGAGCGGCCTGACCCTCTCGGCGAAGGAAAGCCTACAGGAATTCGGGAATTTCATGCGGGAAGGGCGCCGGACTGCGGTCACGGCAAATCGCATCCTGGACAAGTTCGAGGATGATCCCAAAGGATTTTTGCTTGGTGGAAGCCAAGTCCCGGAATACACTCCGCGTGGACAATAGCGCCCTCGGGGCCATGAGGGCGCACGTCGCATAAGGGGGCGATCAAACATGGCTCGGTCCGCGCCGGCTCTGGCTACAGGCCTGATTTGCCTGGGGCTCGTGGGTTGCGCCCTTGCGGGCGGCTCCCGCGCACCGACGACCTACGACCTCATTGCGCCCCGCTCCTTCTCCGCCGCAACGCGGCCGGTCAAATGGCAGCTCGTCGTTGCCGAGCCCACCGCCGTCCATGCTCTCGAGACGGAGCGCATCATGGTGAAGCCGTCGGCAGACAAGATTTCCTACTACAAGGGCGTTGCCTGGAGCGACCGGCTTCCGCGCCTCGTCCAGGCCCGCATGATCGAGAGCTTCCAGAACTCCGGCGCGGTCAAGGCAGTCAGTTCGACCTATGGCGAATACAGCCTCGCAACCGAGCTCCGCAGCTTCCAGGTCGATGTCTCCACGGGCAAAGCCTATGCGGAGATCGACATCTTCGCCAAGCTGGTGAGCATGACCAACAGCCGCGTTGTCGCCTCTAAGGGCTTCAGCGGGCGCGTCGCGGCCAATACGGATGCGCCCGGCGATGTCATCAGCGCGCTCAATCAGGCCTTCACGCAGGTGGTTCAGGACGTGAATAGCTGGGTCGGTGCTCGGCGCTAACGCCGGCCGATCGCGAGGGCGGTCATCTCATCTCACCACTACTGAGCAGTCCGCGCGGTCAAACGAGTCATGCCCGACACTGGGTGCCGGGCATGATGAAGGCCAAAAGCTCGAAGATTGTCTAGCGCAGCCTGCCGCTCGGATGGGCGAGAAGCAGATAAACGCGCCCGGTCTCCGACGTGAGGTAGTTCTGCAGGATGCGGCCGTCTGGATCGGTCTGCTCTGCCTCGGCCAGCAGGCGCTCGAAGTCGCCGATATAGCGGTCAACGGTGCCGCGGAACTCGCCGTCGCGCTCGTAGCGGCGGCTCAACTCGTCGAAGGTGACCTGACCATCGATGCTGTACATATGCCGTCCCAGCACGCCCCTCTCGCCGGTGCGAAAGCGCTGCCAGACCTCCGATGCGGTACGCGGGTCGATGGCGCGCGCCAGCTCGTCAAGCCGTAAGCCTGAGCCTGCGCCATTGGAGGTGGGAGGCGGCGCACTGCGGCCGCCCAAGTTCGGCGCGCCGAACGAAGCGTCTTCGTTCTCCGATGCCCGAGCGAGAAGATCGCCGACGGACCATTGGCTCCGCCGCGGTTCCGGACGCGCGCCGGCGCGCTGCTGCGACGCGCCGGACAGTTGCTGCGCGAGGCTGGATGCGACTTGGCCGATATCGGCTTGATCCTCGAACGACGGGCTAACCTGCCGGCCTTTGGGATCAAAGCGCGGCATCGGCGGAAGGTCGAACTCGTCAGCGGGACGGTCATAAGTTCGCGCCGGTCTGAATTCCTCGTTCCGCGCCGGCCGGTATTCTTCGGCCCTTGGTTGCGGCTGCGGGACAGGCTGGCTCCGCGGCGCGGGCGCCTGCTGCCGATACGGATCGACGCCGTTGCCCTGCGTAGCCGCCTTGGTGAGGACAGGCGTCAGGGCTTCGATCTCGCGCAGCTGATCCGTCAGAGCCTTGCGGATCGCGGCGGTCGCCTGCGCGGTCTGCTGCGGGAGCGACTCCATGCGCTTCTGCATTTCCTGGCGCAGGGATTCGAGGTCGCTCGCCGTCTGCCGCGCCGCCTCGCGCATGCCCCGCGAGGTATTGTCGAACTGGCCGCGCATCTGTTCCAGCTGCCGGCCGATCTGCGTGATGACCGTCTCGAAGCTGCCTTTGAGGTCGGCCACGGCGCGGCCCGTGTGAGCCTGCGCCTCTTCGCGCAGACGCTCGATCTGGGCGAGGGCCTGTTGCGCCTGTCCGGCCGTGTCGCGCGCCAGCGTGGCGCTGACCTGCTTTGCGCGGGTCTCGGCGTGGGTGAGAGAGTTCTCCACCATGCCGGAATAGGACCGCATCACATTGTCGAGGTCTTGCGCCTTGGTGTTGACCGCATGCAGCAGTCCGAGGATGGACTGGTGGCGGCTCTCCAGGAT
>DASQLK010000175.1:0-14922 GCA_035630055.1 Methyloceanibacter sp.
CGGCCGCGCTCGACGTCGCAAGCCTGCTCGCAGCGCTCGACCGCTATCCGCTCGGCTGCACGGAGCAGATCGTCAGCCGCGCGCTGCCGCTCCTTTACGTCAACGAGCTTGCGCTCGACGCGCAGCTCGCGGTCGATGCCGACGTGGACAAGCGCATAACGAACGCCATCGAGATCGTGCTGGCACGGCAGGGCCCGGAAGGCGGCTTCGGCCTCTGGTCGCCCGGCGGCGAGGATGCCTGGCTCGATGCTTATGTCACCGACTTTCTCACACGCGCGCGGGCACGCGGCTTCTCCGTTCCAGACGAGGCCTTCAAGCTCGCGCTGAACCGCTTGCGGAATTACGTGAGCAGCGCGCCTGACGTTGCGACCGACGGCGGCCTCGCGCTCGCCTACGGCCTCTATGTTCTGGCGCGCAACGGCCAGGCGCCCGTGGGCGACCTTCGTTACATCGCAGACACCAAGATCAACGATCTGTCGACCGCGACGGCGAAGGCCCAGATCGCGGCGGCGCTTGCGATGCTTGGCGACCGTGTGCGTGCCGAGAAAGTGTTCCAGGGGGCGCTCAGCGCGCTACCGAAGGAGCCGAAGCTGGAACTCGGACGCACGGATTTCGGCTCGCCGCTCCGCGATGCCGCGGTTCTCGTGACGCTTGCCGCGGAAGGCGATGCACCGAAGCCGATCCTCATCAGCGCCACGGCGCGCGTCGACACCACCCGGCTCCTGGTGAAGTCGACCTCTACGCAGGAGGAGGCCTGGCTCGTGCTCGCGGCGCGGGCGCTCGGCGCACAAGGCGTGTCGCTCGAGACCGACGGCGCGGACCACGAAGGGCCGTTCTACGCCACCTTCACGGAAGATGAGATCAAAAAGAGCGTTGTCACCGTCGCCAATACCGGCGACGCACCGGTGCAGGCGGTCGTCACCGTGTCGGGCTCACCGACATCGCCCGAGCCTGCCGCGGAGCACGGCTTCAAGATCGAACGCAGCTTCTTCACCCTCGGCGGCGAGGAAGCGGACGCGACCGAGGCGAAGCAGAACGAGCGTTTCGTGGTCCTACTAACGGTCACGGAAGCGCAGCCACAATTCGCACGCATCGCGCTCACCGATTACGTGCCGGCGGGCTTCGAGATCGATAACCCGAAGCTCGTCTCCTCGGGCGACACGGGAACGCTCGATTGGATCGAGGGCGGCATCGCGGCGACGCATACCGAGTTCCGCGACGATCGCTTCACGGCGGCGTTCGAGCGGAAGAGCGACGACCCCGTCACCTTCACCGCGGCCTATATCGTGCGCGCGGTCTCGCCGGGGACCTATGTGATGCCGCAGGCAAATGTCGAGGACATGTACCGTCCAGACCGCTTCGGCCGCACCG
Organism: Methyloceanibacter sp.; assembly: GCA_035630055.1. GTDB lineage: Bacteria > Pseudomonadota > Alphaproteobacteria > Rhizobiales > Methyloligellaceae > Methyloceanibacter. Next base: position 1,372 of record DASQLK010000175.1, read on the forward strand.
GCACGGGAACGGTCACGGTGACATCGGCGCGATGAAGACTGAGCCGACAGACAGCAGCTTGAGACCAAAGCGAGCCCGCCGCTTCGCGCTTTACGGCGGCATCGCCGCGCTCTGGGTCCTGGCCGCGGGTGCGGGCGCCGCGACCGGCCTGTTGCAGGCGTTCGGACCGCCGCCGCTCGGGCGCGATCTGGAGCTTTCGGCGGTCGTGCTCGATCGCAAGGGCGAACTTTTACGCGCCTATCTGACGAGCGAAGGCCGCTGGCGGCTGCCGGCGACCACCAAGGACGTCGACCCGCGCTTCTTCGAGGTGCTGCTCGCCTACGAGGACAAGCGCTTCTGGCACCATCGCGGCGTCGATCCGCTCGCGATGCTGCGAGCCGCCGGGCAGCTCATCAGCAACGGGCACATCATCTCGGGCGGCTCGACGCTCACCATGCAGGTTGCCCGGCTCTTGGAGCCGCGGTCGGAGCGGTCGTTCGCCGTCAAGACCAGGCAGGCCGTGCGCGGTCTTCAGCTTGAGTGGAATCTGAGCAAGCAGGAGATCCTCGACCTCTATCTGACGCTTGCGCCCTATGGCGGGAATCTCGAAGGCATCCGCGCCGCTTCGCTCGCTTATTTCAACAAGGAGCCGCGGCGGCTCACCCTCGGCGAGGCGGCGCTGCTCGTGGCGCTGCCGCAGTCACCGGAGATACGGCGGCCCGACCGATCGCCGTCGAATGCGCGGCAGGCGCGCAACCGCGTGCTCGACCGCGTTGCCGGAAGCGGGCAATTCACCGACGCGGAGATTGCGCGCGCGAAACGGGAGCCCGTGCCGACGCGGCGGAAGTCGCTGCCGATGATCGCACCGCACGCAGCGGACGAAGCGATGGCAACGCCGCCGCACCGTGCCACGCAGCGGCTTGCCATAGACGCAAACTTGCAGCGGACCTTGGAGGCTCTGACCCGCGACCGCGTGAAGGGGCTAGGGCTCGACATGTCGGCGGCCATCGTCGTCGTCGACAATGCAAGCGGCGACGTGCTCGCCCGTATTGCCTCGCCCGACTATTTCGACGAGCGGCGCGCAGGTCAGGTGGATCTCACCCGGGCAGTGCGCTCGCCGGGATCGGCGCTGAAGCCCTTCATCTACGGGCTCGGCTTCGAGGACGGGCTCATCCATCCGGAAACGCTGATCGAAGACCGGCCGCTACGCTACGGCGCTTACTCTCCGGAGAATTTCGATCTCACCTTCCACGGCACGGTCACCGTGCGCCGCGCGCTGCAACTTTCCCTCAACGTGCCTGCGGTGGCGGTGCTGGAGGAAGTCGGGCCGACGCGCCTCATCACGCGGCTGGAGCAGGCCGGCGCCGCTCTCGTACTGCCGCGCGCGGAAGCCCCGGGGCTCGCGCTCGGCCTTGGCGGCGTCGGGGTGCGGCTGCTCGATCTGACAATGCTGTATACGGGCTTGGCGCGGCAAGGCACAGTCGCGCCGCTGCACGCCACTCTTGACGCACCCGCGACGCCGGGGCGGCGGCTGATGGAACCGGTGGCGGCTTGGTATGTGGCCAATACGCTCCTCGGCACGCCGCCGCCGGAGAGCGCAGCCGGCGGGCGCATCGCCTTCAAGACCGGCACGAGCTACGGCTATCGCGATGCCTGGGCTGTCGGTTTCGACGGGACATATACGATCGGGGTGTGGGTCGGGCGCCCGGACGGTGCGCCGGTGACGGGGCTGTCGGGACGTTCAGCGGCAGCACCGCTCCTCTTCGATGCTTTCGCGCGGCTGCCGGACAAGCCGCGAGCCCTGCCGCGATCACCGCGCGGCGCCATTGTGGCTGCCACCGCCAAGCTGCCGCCACCACTGCGACGCTTTGCGGCACACGAAGCTGCGGGAGAAGCGATGACGCCAAGCGTGAAGATTCTTTTCCCGCCGAATGGCGCAAGCCTGGACGTCGCAGCGGAAGGACGTAACCCCGACCCGATCGCGATGAAGATCGCCGGCGGGACGCCTCCCCTCAACATCCTCATGAACGGTATGCCCGTCGGCAGCCAGCGCCGCGGCGGCACGTTCTTCTTCGCGCCGGACGGCCCGGGCTTCGTGCGCCTCACCGTGACAGACGCCATGGGCGCCGCCGACAGTGTGGTCGTGCGCTTGCAGTAAAGCGCTTAGTCTTCCTTCGCCACGTGCTCGGGCTTACCCTTGCGCTTCGTCGAAGCCATGTCGTCAAGCTCTTTCTCGCTCATCGATTCATACATACTCTTCGAGGCGCCTTTCAGCTCGCCGACCTTTGTGTCGCCGCGCTTGGCCGAGAGGGCTGCCCCGGCGGCTTTCTGCTGGGCGCCGGATTTGGCAGGCATAGTGGTTCTCCACGCTTGTTACCCTATACTCAGGCCCGAACGTTTGAGCCCCGCGCGGCGTTCCGCCTGCTGCAAAAAGGTCGCGACGGCGAGAGAGGAAATTTCATGCCGCGCGACCCCTTTGCCGACCTGCCTGTTCCGCTCGATCTCGAGCCCATGGAGGCGAAGCTCGTCGAGGATTTGCCCGAGGAAGGCGGCTGGCGCTTCGAGCCGAAATGGGACGGCTTTCGCTGCCTCGCCTTCAAGAGCGGAGATGCCGTCGATTTGCGTGCGAAGTCCGGCAAGCCCCTGGCGCGCTATTTTCCCGAGGTGGTCGCATTCCTGAAGGGCCTGAAGCAGCGCAGTTTTGTCTTAGACGGCGAGCTTGCGATTAGAAACGGCGACACCCTCTCGTTCGACGCGTTGCAGATGCGGCTGCATCCGGCCGAGAGCCGCATCAAGAAGCTCGCGGTGGAAACGCCCGCCATCCTCATCCTGTTCGACATGCTGGTGACGCCGAAAGGACACTCGCTGATCGAGGCGCCGTTGACGGAGCGGCGCGCGGCGCTGGAAGCGTTCGTCGCCGAGGCGAAGGAAAGCGCGCTGAAGCTGTCGCCCTATACCGATAAGCGCGCCGAGGCTCAGTCGTGGCTTGAACATGCAAGCGGCGCGCTCGACGGCGTGATCGCGAAGGAGCGCGACGGCCCTTACGTGCCGGGCAAGCGCGCCATGCTGAAGGTGAAACACATTCGCACGGCAGACTGCGTGGTCGGCGGCTTCCGCTATCTGAGCAAAAGCAAAGAGGTCGGATCGCTGCTGCTCGGCCTCTATGACGACGACGGCAAGCTCGATCATGTGGGCTTCACCGCGACGATCAGCGATCGCGAGCGCGCCGGGCTGACGAAGATGCTGGAGGGCCTGGTCGCGCCGCCCGGCTTCACGGGCAAGGCGCCCGGAGGCCCGAGCCGCTGGAGCACAGAACGCTCCGCCGACTGGCAACCCCTGCAGCCGAAGATCGTGGTCGAAGTGCGCTTCGATCAGGTGACGGGCGACCGCTTCCGGCACGGCACGAAGCTCGTGCGCTTTCGCCCCGACAAGGCGCCGCGCCAATGCACGATGGAGCAGATCGCAGCGCCCGGCCGCGCGCCAAAGCTGATCGCCGAACTGCTCAAAGAGTGAGCACGGAACAATTTCCAACGCGATCCATTCGTCTCCTAGATGCCAACCAAACGAACCCCCAGAAAGGCTGCGTTTCCAGGCCTTTCAAGGAGACATCCGATGACGAAATACCTCTACGCAGGCACCCTTCTGCTGATCGCTACCTCAGCCGCATATTCTGCGAGCGAGTTCTACTTGGCCCTCGACACCTCGGCGAAGCAATGCCGCGTCATGAGCATGCCGCCCGATGGCACAGTCATGAAGAGCGTTGCCGATCAGCCTTATGCCAGCATGGCGGAGGCTGAAGAGGCGATGGCGCGCTTGCCCGAGTGCAAGAGCTAGGCGCGCCTCCGCGCAACCGAAATGCGCCTATGGCGCATGGTGTCGCGCGGCGTCGCGCCATGCGGCAACGATGCGCGAGGTCATGTCTTACCGAAGACGGGATGCAGGCACAGATTCCAGTCCTTGGCGGAGAAATTCCCCAAGGAGGGGCGACCATCCAAAAGGAGACGTCGCATGAAGAAGTATGTGATCGCAGGTCTGCTCTTGGCCGGCATGATGACGCCGGCGCTCGCAGCCGAATACTATGTCACGCAGAGCACCAATTCGCATAAGTGCTCGATCGCGACGCAGAAGCCCGACGGAAAGTCGATGACCCTGCTCGGCTCCGGCGGCTATGCTTCAAAGGCGGAAGCCAAGCAGGCGATGAAGGGCATGTCCGGATGCAAGGCCTAAACTAGACCCTGCATGCGACCCGGCCGCCCCAAAGTCTCCACCGCTTTGGGGCGGTCTTTTTATTACACGCGTCGGAGATCGATCATGCAAACACGCACGCTGGGACATCCGGGACTCAAGGTCTCCGCCACCGGCCTCGGCTGCATGGGCATGAGCGAGTTCTATGGCGCGACCGACGAGGCGGAGGCGGTGGATACGATTCACCGCGCCATCGATCTTGGCGTCACGTTTCTGGACACGGCGGACATCTATGGCTCGGGCCACAACGAGCGTCTGGTTGGACGCGCGCTGAAAGGCCGGCGCGATGCGGTCGTGCTTGCCACCAAGTTCGGCAATGTGCGCGATGCGGACGGCACGTTCATCGGCATCAATGGGAGGCCGGACTATGTGCGCGCCGCGTGCGAGGCAAGCCTGAAGCGCCTCGAGGTCGATGTCATCGACCTTTATTATCAGCACCGCGTCGACCCCGACACGCCGATCGAAGATACGGTCGGTGCGATGGCGGCGCTCGTCACCGAGGGCAAGGTCCGTTATCTCGGTCTGTCGGAGGCCGGCGCCGAAACAATCCGGCGCGCGGCGGCGGTCCATCCGATCGCTGCGCTGCAATCGGAATATTCGCTGTGGACCCGCGAGGTCGAGAGCGAGATTTTACCCACCGTGCGCGAACTCGGCATCGGCTTCGTGCCGTATAGCCCGTTGGGGCGTGGCTTCCTGACGGGGCAGATCACGAAGATCGAAGACCTCGACGCGGATGACTGGCGGCGGAAGGGGCCGCGCTTTCAAGGGCAAAACTTTCAGCGCAATCTCGATCTCGTGAAAAAGGTCAAAGATCTCGCCGACGCGAAAGGCTGCACGCCGGCGCAGCTCGCGCTTGCCTGGGTCCTCGCTCAAGGCGAGGACATCGTGCCGATCCCCGGAACGAAGCGGCGGAAATATCTGGAGGAAAATGTGGGCGCGCTCGACGTGATCCTCACGCCGGAGGACCTTGCCCAACTCGACCGCATCCTGCCGCCGGGCGCCGCTTCCGGCAGCCGCTACCCGGAACCGGCGATGAAGGCCCTCAACCGCTAAGAAGACAGCCCCTTGACGCCGAGCCTCGCCGCGCCCGACAACCGGCTCCATGGCCCCGCCCAAGAAGCTCCATATCAAGACGTTCGGCTGCCAGATGAACGCCTACGATTCCGAGCGCATGGCGGAGGCGCTGGCGCCGGGGGGCTATGCGCTCACGGCCGACATCGCTGACGCCGATCTCGTGATCCTCAATACCTGTCACATCCGCGAGAAGGCGGCCGAGAAGGTCTATTCCGAGCTCGGCCGCGTACGCCTCATGAAGGAGGAGCGGCGCCTGGCGGGCCAGAACACGATGGTCGCGGTCGCCGGCTGCGTGGCGCAAGCCGAGGGTGCGGAGATCGTCCGGCGCGCGCCGGTCGTCGACATCGTGGTCGGACCGCAAAGCTATCATCGCCTCTCCGACCTCATCTCAGAAGCAAAGATGGGACGATCCGTCGTCGCCGCGGAGTTTCAGCCTGAGGATAAGTTCGCGCATCTGCCGGCGCGGACGAAAGCGCGCGCGCAACCTGCCGCCTTCGTCACCGTGCAGGAGGGCTGCGACAAGTTCTGCACCTTCTGCGTCGTGCCCTACACGCGCGGCGCCGAGTTCTCCCGCCCTGTCGCCGAGATCGTCACCGAAGTCGAACGGCTTGCGGAAGCGGGCGTGCGCGAAGTGACCTTGCTCGGGCAGAACGTGAACGCCTTTCACGGGCAAGGTCCCGACAGAGACGTGTGGTCGCTCGCGCGATTGCTGCGGCGTCTGGCGCGGATCCCTTCGGTCGCGCGGCTGCGCTACACGACGAGTCATCCCCGCGACATGAACGATGACTTGATCGCGCTGCATGGCGAGGAGCCCAAGCTGATGCCCTATCTGCATCTGCCATTCCAAGCCGGCGCGGACCGCATCCTCGCAGCCATGAACCGCAAGCATACCGCGCAAGACTATCTAAAGTTGGCGGAGCGCGTGCGCCGGGCGCGGCCGGACATTGCGCTCTCAACCGACATCATCGTCGGCTTCCCGGGTGAGACCGACGCCGATTTCGAGGCGACGCTGGCGCTCGTGCGCGAGGTACGCTTCGCGCAAGCCTACTCCTTTAAATATAGCGCCCGCCCCGGTACGCCGGCGGCGGCCCTTGGCGGCCAGGTTCCCGAAGCGGTGCAAAAAGAGCGCCTCAAGGTCGTGCAAGGGCTGCTGGACGAACAGCGGCACGGCTTCGACCGCGAGATGGTCGGCCGGACAGTGGACGTGCTGATCGAAGGCAAGGGGCGGAAACCGGGACAAGTCGGCGGGCGTTCTCCCTATCTCCAGGCGGTGCATATCGACGGTCCGGAGGCGCTGATCGGGCAGATCGCGGAGGTTGACATCTTGGCAGCCGGACCGAACAGTCTCACCGGGGTCATCACATCGGGATTTGGATGGCGCGAGCCAGTTCAGGCGGCAGAGTGACGCGCAAGGCCGGCGAGAGAAAAGCGGCGTTGGCGCGCAGGAGCGGCGGCGGAGCGGGCAAGCCGGCTACGCCCCTCAATGGCGGCTCCGAGCCCACGGTCGTGTTCTTCGACGACGCGCGCATCGTGCGCGATCTCCTCGGCGACTATGACGCCAACCTCGCCGTGCTCGAGGACCGCCTCGGCGTGCAGGCCGTCGTGAACGGCAATGCCGTGAGCCTGCGCGGACCGGAAGTTTCCTGCAGCATCGCCAAGGGGGTGCTGGAGCAGCTTTACACGCGCCTCGCGCAAGGCGAGACGATCGGCATCGGCGATGTCGTCGGCGCGATCCATCACACCCGCAGCTCCGAAATCGATGCGAGCATCGCGCTCGGCGAAGCCGTGCAGATCCGCACCCGCAAGCGGCTGATCACGGCGCGCACGCCGATGCAGAGCACCTATATGAAGGCGCTGCATCAAAGCGACCTCGTGTTCGCGACCGGGCCCGCCGGCACGGGCAAGACCTATCTCGCCGTCGCCTTCGCGGCCGCATGCCTGGAGAGCGGGCGCTGCGACCGGCTCATCCTTTCGCGCCCCGCCGTCGAAGCCGGCGAGCGCCTTGGCTTTCTTCCCGGCGATATGCGCGAGAAGGTCGATCCCTATCTGCGGCCGCTTTACGATGCGCTTTACGATACGCTGCCGCCGGAGCGGGTCGAGCGCGGCCTTGCCACGGGAATCATCGAAATCGCGCCCCTTGCCTTCATGCGCGGGCGGACGCTATCCCACGCCATCGTCATCCTGGACGAAGCGCAAAACTGCACGCCTGTGCAGCTCAAAATGTTCCTGACCCGCCTCGGCGAAGAGAGCAAGATGATCGTGACCGGCGATCCGACGCAGGTCGATCTTCCCACCGGAAAGGATTCCGGCCTGGTGGAAGCCATCAATATCCTGAGCGGCATCGATGAAATCGCCCATATCGGCTTCTCGCGGCGCGATGTCGTGCGGCGCGAGCTCGTTGGCAAGATCGTGGACGCTTACGAAACGGTCGAGGGACGCGGCGAGCGCGATGGCTGAAGCTGGCCCTAGTCCCGGCGCGCACGGACGCGCCAAGCTTCATGTCGAGGTGGTACGCCGCAGCGATGATTGGGATCGCGTGACCGATGCGGCGCTGGCCCTTGCGGCCATGGCGGCCTTCGAGAACGCGCCTTCGCGTCACTCCCAGGATTACGAGGTCGCGATCGCCCTCGTCGGCGACGACGAGGTGCGAGAGCTCAACCGCACCTGGCTTGGCAAGGACAAACCCACCAACGTGCTCTCATTTCCCGCCGGGGACGACAGCGATGTCCCGGCGCAAGGCGAGATCGCGGGCATGCCGCTTCCGCTTGGCGACGTCATCCTCGGTTTCCAAACGGTCGCGCGTGAGGCCAAGGAGCAGGACATCACGCTAGGTGACCACGCGTGTCATCTCACCGTGCATGGCGTGCTGCATCTCCTCGGCTTCGATCACGACACGCCGGCGCAGGCCGAAGAAATGGAGGGCCTGGAACGGCGTGTCCTCGCCGAACTCGGCATCGACGATCCCTATGCGGGCAGTGAGCCTGTCGCGGAGGCCGTGACATGAGCAGCGGCCCCGTCCCTGATAACGACACGCGTCCGGAGGACCGTCCAGGCGAAGACGAAGCGTCGTGGTTCGAGCGCCTGCTCGCGACATTCGGTCTCGGCGAGGAACCGGATTTACGCGAGCTGATCGAGAGGGCGCTTGCACGAAGCAAGGCGGAAACGCTGACCGTGCAAGAGCGGGCTATGCTTTTCAAGATCCTGCATCTCGGCAAGCTGACGGTCGAGGACGTAATGGTGCCGCGCGCCGACATCATCGCGGTCGAGGACTCCATCTCCGTCGACGAGCTGATGCGGGTCTTCCGCGAAGCCGAGCATTCACGGCTTCCGGTCTATCGCGAAACGCTGGATGAGCCGCTCGGCCTGATCCACATCCGGGATCTCATGTCGTGGATCACAACCGAGGCGGAGAACGGCAGCGAAACCGGGCTAAACCTCGCCAAGGTCGATCTCCGCCGCAGCATCGACGCCATCAAGATCACACGCGACGTCCTCTTCGTTCCGGGCTCGATGGCGGTCGTGGACCTCCTTCTGAAGATGCAAACGACGCGCATCCATCTTGCGCTGGTGGTGGACGAGTATGGCGGCACCGACGGCCTCGTCACCATCGAGGATCTTGTCGAAGAGGTGGTGGGCGAGATCGAGGACGAGCACGACGTCGAGGACGAACCGATGATCCGCATCGATCCGCGGCTCGGCATTCTCGCCGACGCGCGCACGCCGATCGAGGATCTGGAGAAGCATCTGGAGCTGCAGCTTGTCTCCCCGGAGCAAGAGGAAGACATCGATACGCTCGGCGGATTGGTGTTCTCGCTCGCGGGCCGCATTCCCGCCCGCGGCGAACTGGTGCGGCATCCGGGCGGCATCGAGTTCGAAGTGCTCGATGCCGATCCGCGCCGCATCAAGAAGCTGCGCATTCATATCAAGACGAGGAAGGACGCCGCGAAAGCGGAGGGTTCGTGAGCGAACTCTTCGTCGCGGCGGCCGAAACCTGCCGATGACGGCGCTCGCCAGATGGCTTTCGGGGCTGGAGGGCTGGCGCCGGGCCGTGGCCGCCGGCAGCGCGGGCCTCGCCGCCCTTCTCGGCTTCGCGCCGTTTCATCTATGGCCCATCCTGTTCCTGAGCTTCGGCGCCCTCGTCTTTCTCCTCGACGGCTGCCACCGGCAGGAGACGGCGCGGGCACGGCTCCTTTGCGCTGCGGTCACGGGGTTCTGGTTCGGGTTCGGCTATTTCCTCGGCGCGCTCTATTGGACCGGCGAGGCTTTTCTCGTGGAGCCACTGCGCCACGCTTGGCTTCTGCCCTTCGCGATGACGCTGCTGCCGGGCGGCATGGCGCTCTTCTTCGCCGCTGCCGCCACCCTCGCCATGACGATGTGGTTGCCGGGGCCGGGCCGGGCTATCGCGCTCGCGATCGCCTTCGGCATCGCCGAGTACGCCCGCGGTCACGTGCTGACCGGCCTCCCCTGGAACCTAATCGGGTACGGATTGACCGGGCCGCTGCCCTTGATGCAGCTCGCGTCGCTTTTCGGCGTCTATGCTTTGAGCTTCCTTGCAGTCTTCGTGTTCGCTGCGCCTGCGGCGATCGTCGCGCCGCAAGCTACGCTCGCGGCACCGCGTAGCGCAGCGGTCGTCGCCATCGCCGCACTGCTTCTGCTCGGCGGCGGCTATGTGTGGGGGCAACAGCGCCTGCGCGCGGAGACGGCGTTGACGGACCTGCAGGTACGCATCGTGCAGGCCAATATCGACCAGGCCAACAAGTGGCGGCCCGAAAACAGCGTCGAGATCTTCAACGATTATCTCACTCTGACGAAGCGAGCCGGGCTCGAAGACGTCGATCTCGTGGTGTGGCCCGAGACGGCCGTGCCGTTCCTGCTTGCCGATTCGCCGGATGCACTCGCGGCCATCGGCAACGTGCTGCCGGATAGCGCGGCCCTCCTCGTCGGCTCGGCGCGCGTAGTCGACGAACGCAATGAAGCTGGGACGCTGATCGCGACGCGGATTTACAACAGCGTGCTTGCCGTCGACGACGGAGGCGCGGTCGTTGGCCATTATGACAAAATGCATCTCGTGCCGTTCGGCGAATATCTGCCGTTCCAAGACTTCATGGAAAGTCTCGGCATCATGCAGCTGACCGGCATCCGGGGCGGCTTCAGCGCAGGGTCCGGCCCGCGCAGCATGGCGGTGCCCGGCCTGCCGCCCTTCAGCCCACTTATCTGCTATGAAATTATCTTTCCTGACGATATAACCAGCCCCGGAGTGCGCCCGGCTTGGCTTTTGAACCTCACCAACGATGCGTGGTTCGGCAAAAGTGCCGGTCCTTATCAGCACTTCCATCAGGCGCGGGTGCGCGCGGTCGAGCAAGGGTTGCCTCTTGTTCGTGCAGCGAACACGGGGATTTCAGCGATGATCGACCCTTATGGCCGTATTCTCGCCGAGATTGGCCTTGGTGATACGGGGACGGTGGATGCGGCCTTACCGCGCGGGACGGAGGGAACTGTGTATGCGCGGCTCAACGGCATTATGGAGATCTCGTTGCTCGGCTTTTTGCTGGCCGGGTGGACGGCTTGTCGCATGCTGCTGAGTAAACGACGCGCGATAACGGGTGCGGCGATGTGGTGCGCTTGACGGCGCAAGCAACGCCACTATGAAACTGGCAACGGGGAATTCCCTAGTAAATACATCAATCTCGCGGCTCGCGCCGCGCGATCTTAATGAGTGAGAGATGGCAGGTAAAAAGCCCAATCCAGTCGACGCGCATGTCGGGAGCCGCGTCCGTCTGAGGCGCATGCTTCTCGGCATGAGTCAGGAACGTCTCGGCGAGAGCATGGGGCTGACCTTCCAGCAGGTGCAGAAATACGAGAAGGGCGTGAACAGGATCGGCGCCAGCCGCTTGTTCCAGATTTCGAAGATCCTCGACGTGCCGGTGCAGTTCTTCTTCGAGGAAGCGCCGCAGCTCGACGGCAACACGCCGATGGGACTCGCGGAGCCGGAGTCCGAGACGTTCATCCTGGAGTTTCTCAACAGCCGCGAAGGCCTTGAGCTCAATCGCGCCTTCGTCAAAATCGGCGACTCCAAGGTGCGCAAAGGCGTGGTCGATCTGGTGCGCGCGCTCAGCGCCAACAAAGAGTAATCCAAAAAACGGACCGTCTTCCCATTGCGGGCTTGACCGTTAGGCCCGGGGTTTGCGAGAACGCGCCGCGAGCCTTCGCGGCTCGGCTCGAGCTTGTGGTAAGGGGGTGCCTGTGGCGCGCGGAAATTACGTTTTCACCAGCGAATCTGTGTCGGAAGGTCATCCGGACAAAGTCTGCGACCGCATTTCCGATGCCGTGGTCGATCTTTATCTCGCCGCAGACCCCTATTCGCGTGTCGCCGTGGAGACCCTGGTCACCACCAACCGCATCGTTCTGGCGGGCGAGGTGCGCGGTCCCGAGAGCGTGACGACGGACAAGATCGAGCAAGTCGCACGCAACGCCGTGCGCGACATCGGCTACGAGCAGAGCGGTTTCCATTGGGAGCACGCGGAGCTGCAAAATTACATTCACGAGCAGTCGGCGGACATTGCGATGGGCGTCGACGCGGACACGAGCGCCGAGAAGGACGAAGGCGCGGGCGACCAAGGCATCATGTTCGGCTATGCCTGCCGCGAGACCGACCCTTTGATGCCGGCGCCGATCTACTACGCGCACCGCATCCTGCATGAGATGGCAAAGGCGCGCAAAGGCGGCCGCACGCCGGAGCTTCTGCCCGACGCCAAGAGCCAGGTGACGCTTGTTTACGAGAACGGCATGCCGGTGCGTGCCGATTCCATCGTCGTTTCGACGCAGCATATCGAGGATGCCACCCAGGACCGGGTGAAGGAGATCGTGCGCGGCTTCATCGACGAGGTCATGCCGCAGGGCTGGGTGAACGGAAAAACCAACATCTATGTGAACCCGACCGGACGTTTCGTTATCGGCGGTCCGGATGGCGACACCGGCCTCACCGGGCGCAAGATCATCGTCGACACTTACGGCGGCGCCGCGCCGCATGGCGGTGGTGCGTTCTCCGGCAAGGATCCGACCAAGGTCGACCGGTCGGCTGCCTACGCCGCGCGCTATCTGGCGAAGAACATCGTGGCGGCCGGTTTCGCCGACAAATGCACGCTGCAGCTCTCCTACGCGATCGGCGTGTCGCAGCCGCTGTCGCTCTATGTCGATCTGCACGGCACGGGCACCGTGCCGGAGGACAAGCTCGAGGACGCGCTGCGTCAGGTCATGGATCTCAGCCCGCGCGGCATTCGCGAGCATCTCGGCCTGAACCGCGCGATCTATGAGCGGACCGCGGCCTACGGCCATTTCGGCCGGCAGCCCGACAATGACGGCGGATTCTCCTGGGAAGACCTCGACCTCGTGGAACCGATCTGCGCCGAGCTCAGCTAACCGCCGCGTTTACCAATTCGGACATGTCACGGCCGGGCTCGTCCCGGCCATCCATTTTTTCACGACAAAAAATAGTCGTGGATGCTCGGCGCAGGGCCGGGCATGACGGGGGTATGGAAAAGACATCCAGCGCAGAACGGCCGCTCAGGTCTTACGGCCGGCGCAAAGCCAAACCGCTCAGCGAGCGCAAGACGCGGCTTATGGAAGAGCTGTTGCCGCGGCTGCGCGTGGATCTCGGCGAGACTTACGACCGCGGCACTCTCTTTTCGCAGAACATTGACGCGGTCTGGCTCGAGATCGGGTTCGGCTCGGGGGAACATCTCCTCGCGCAGGCCGAGCAGCACCCCGAAGTCGGCTTTATCGGCTGCGAGCCTTTCATCAATGGCATGGCGAGCTTGTTGGGCAGCGTCGAGAGTAGCGGCATGGCCAATATCCGCGTGCATGACGGCGATGCGCGGGACCTGCTTGCCTGGCTGCCCGATGGCGTGATCGGGCGCATCTTCATCCTGTTCCCGGATCCTTGGCCCAAGCTGCGGCATCGGAAGCGTCGGCTCATGTCGAAAGATACGGCGTTGGCGTGTGCGCGGGTGCTTGAGCCAGGAGGCGAATTACGCTTCGCCAGCGACGACGGCGATTATGCCGCGGAGGCCCTTCTCGTCCTGCAGCGGAGCGGACAGTTCACTTGGCTTGCCCAAAGCGCCGCCGACTGGACGTCGCGACCGCAGGACTGGCCGGAGACCCGTTACGAACGCAAAGCTTTGAGCGAGGGCCGAAAGCCGGCCTATCTCCGCTTTCGGCGCGATGAGCGCCCACCCCCGGCCGCAATGAGGTGAG
>DASQLK010000176.1:0-12101 GCA_035630055.1 Methyloceanibacter sp.
TATATCCTCGGCGGTGTCACACTCACGCTCCTTGAGCAGGCGACGCTGCCGCTATTTTTGGCGCACTGACGCCCGTGACCGTGCATCTCATCAAGCTCTGCGTCGGGGTCGAGAGCGTAAGCGAGCTCGCCGCGTGGCAGCAGGAGCGGATGCAGTCGTTGGCACGCGCGGGCAAGGCCGCGGAGCTTTGCCATCGCACCCTGCAGACGCCACGGCGCCGCGACGACGTGCTGCAGGGCGGTTCGCTCTATTGGGTCATCAAAGGCTATGTGCTCGCGCGGCAGCGCATCCTCGACCTGCGTGCCGACGTCAAGGATGACGGTACGGCGTGCTGCGGCATCGTGCTGGATGCCACGCTGCTCGCGACGCGCGCGCATCCACGCCGCCCCTTTCAAGGCTGGCGCTACCTCGACGTTGCGGATGCGCCGCTTGATGCGAGCTGTCTGGACGAAAAGCTAGACGGCATGCCGCCCGGCATGCGCGAGGCTTTGCGCGAATTGCGCTTGATCGATTGTTAGGCTCGCCGGTCAGCCTGCCGACACGGGCACGTTATCGATGAGCCGCGTGGCGCCGAGATGCACCGCGCAGAGGACGCGGGCGCGCCTTACCGGACCGTTCAAGGGGCGTAGCGTGTCCGGATCGCGCACGGCGACGTAGTCGACACGAAAGCCGGCGGCCTCGAGCTTGAACCGTCCAGCGAGAGCGGCGTCATCGGCGCCGCGGCCCTTCTCCAGATCGGCAGCGACGGCGCGGATGGTTTCGAACAGGATCGGTGCTTTCTTGCGCTCCTCTGGGGAGAGGTAAGCGTTGCGGGTGGAAAGCGCGAGGCCGTCGGCTTCACGTGCGATCGGCCCGCCGAGGATCTCGACGGGAATATCCAGATCGCGCACCATGCGCCTGATGACGAGGAGCTGCTGATAATCCTTCTCGCCGAACACGGCGAGGTCTGGATCGCACTGCATGAGCAGCTTGGCGACGACGGTGGCAACGCCGTTGAAATGATTTGGCCGCGACGCGCCGCAAAGGTCCTCGCTGATATCCGACACGTCCACCGTCGTGCTGAAGCCGGGCGGGTACATCTCGGCGGCGCTTGGAACATAAGCGAGGTCGGCGGCCGCGCCAGCCAGCTTGGCGAGGTCGCCAGCTTCGTCGCGGGGGTAGCGCGCCAGATCCTCGCGCGGGCCGAATTGCAGCGGGTTCAGGAAGATCGATACCACGACCTCGTCGGCCTTTTCCTTGGCAAGCGCGATGAGGGACAGATGGCCTTCATGCAGCGCGCCCATGGTGGGGACGAGGGCAATGCTCCTGCCGGCCTCGCGCCACGCTCCGACGCGATTCCTGAGATCGGGCACGGTGCGGACGGCGGTTATGGAACGGTTCATGGTTCTCTCCGTTGCTCTCAAATCTCACGTCCACGCGCCGCGCGCCACTATCCTTTATGCGGCGAATTCGTGCGTTGGTTACTGACTTCGATCAAACCGCACCGAACTGTGGTTGGACTGCCAGCAAAGGACTAGGATTTCGCCATGGGCGAAGCGAAGCCCGATAGTGCCGCGAGCGGCCGCTTGCCGGACCGCCAGGCCGTCAACGCCGACCTGCTGGCCGCCGAAGCGCCTCTGGTCGAGGCACTGGCGGCAAGCGTGCGCCTCGACGCGGCGGCCAAGGAACGCATCGCAGCGACGGCCCGCAGCCTGGTCGAAGCGGCGCGGGCCGGTCGCAGCAGCGCGGGCGGCGTCGATTCCTTCATGCATGAATACGGCCTCTCCAGCGAGGAAGGCGTGCTGCTCCTCTGTCTCGCCGAGGCGCTCCTGCGCATTCCCGACGCGGCCACGGCCGACCGGCTGATCGCGGGCACCGTCGGCGGCGGGGATTGGGCGCGGCATCTTGGCCATTCCGATTCGCTTCTCGTCAACGCCTCTACCTTCGGCTTGATGCTGACCGGACGTCTGCTCGACTGGAGCGGCGACACGGGCCGTGATCCGGCGAGCCTGATGCAGCGGCTCGTCGGCCGGAGCGGCGAGCCGGTGATACGGCAAGCGCTGCGACGCGCGATGCGGATCCTGGGGTCGCAATTCGTTCTGGGTCAGACGATTTCCGAAGCGCTTGCCAATGCCGCGGACGAAGCCGCGCAGGGCTACCGCTTCTCGTTCGACATGTTGGGGGAAGCGGCACGGACGCGCGAGGATGCCGTCCGGCACGCGGCCCGCTATCTGGAGGCAGCGGAGGCAATCGCGGACTGGGCGGGACCGCCGCAAGAGCGTGACGACGATGCGCTGCAGGAGCGTCCGGGACTTTCCGTGAAGCTCTCCGCGCTCCATCCCCGCTATGAGCCTTCGCAAGCTGAGACGCTGCGCGTGGAGCTGATGCCGCCCTTATGTGAATTGGCGCGAACCATGCGGGACGCCTGGCTGCCACTCACCATCGACGCCGAGGAGGCCGGCCGGCTCGATCTCAGCCTGGAGTTCCTGGAAGCGCTTCTCACCGATCCGGCGCTGCGAGGCTGGAATGGACTTGGTCTCGCCATCCAAGCCTACAGCAAGCGAGTGCTCCCGCTGATCGAGTGGCTCGGCGAGATGGCGGTCTTCACGGAGCGGCGCATCCCGGTGCGCCTCGTCAAGGGCGCCTATTGGGACAGCGAGATCAAATGGGCGCAGGAGGAAGGACTTGCTGACTATCCCGTGTTCACCCACAAGGCGAATACCGACGTCGCCTATCTGGCGGCCGCCCAAGCCCTTCTCGCGCGGCCCGACTGCTTCTATCCGCAATTCGCCACCCACAATGCGCATACCATCGCCGCCATCGACGTGATGGGCGGAAACCAGGCCTTCGAGTACCAGCGGCTCTACGGTATGGGCGAGGTGCTGCACAGGGAGGTGATCGATCCTAGGCGACTTGGCCGGCCTTGCCGTATCTATGCTCCTGTCGGCGGCCATGAGGATCTGCTCGCCTATCTCGTGCGCCGGCTCCTGGAGAACGGGGCCAACACGTCCTTTGTCAATCGCTTGGCGGACGACGAGGCTCCGATCGAGGCGATCATCGCCGATCCGGTCGAGAAGGCGCTGGCGCAGGAGACGAGGTCCAACCCGCGCATTCCCCCGCCCCCGGACCTCTTCATGCCCGACCGGCGCAACAGCGCCGGGCTGCCGCTCTGGGACGACAGCAGGCGCAACGCCCTGCTTGGCGATATTCAGGGCGCGCTGGAGCAGCCGCATGAAGCCGGGCCGATCGTCGGGGGAGAGGCCGTTCAAACCGCAGAGGTTATCGAGATCAGGTCGCCCCATGACCGGCGCGTGCTGGTCGGCCGCTCCGCGGACGCCGATCGTTCCAACATCGATCGCGCCCTCGCGCTGAGCCATGCCGCAAGCGGGGATTGGGACCGGTGCGGCGGCGCGGCCCGGGCGGAGCTGTTGGAGCGCGCCGCGGATCTGTTCGAGGCCGACCGTGCGGGCTTGATGGCGCTTCTGGTGCGCGAGGCGGGGAGGACGCTTCCCGATGCGCTGAGCGAGGTTCGCGAAGCAGTCGACTTCTTGCGCTATTACGCGGTCGAGGCGCGGAGGGAATTCGGCGAGCCCGTTCGGCTGAAGGGGGTGACGGGTGAGCGCAACGACCTGACGCTGCATGGGCGTGGCCTGTTCGCTTGCATCTCACCCTGGAACTTCCCTCTCGCCATTTTCACCGGGCAGGTGGCTGCGGCCCTCGCGGCGGGTAACGCCGTGGTGGCAAAGCCCGCGGAACAGACGCCACTGATCGCCGCACGCGCCATCAGGCTGTTGCATCGGGCCGGCGTTCCCGGCGATGTGCTGCATCTTCTGCCGGGACGCGGCGACGTGGTCGGGTCCGCTCTCGTGCGCGATCCGCGCGTCCAGGGAGTGGCCTTCACCGGCGGCACCGACACCGGCATCGCCATCAACCGCGCGCTCGCCGCGCGCGACGGTCCTATCGTGAGATTGATTGCCGAGACCGGCGGCCTCAACGCGATGATTGTCGACTCCTCCGCCTTACCGGAGCAGGTGGTGGATGACGCGCTTGCCTCCGCATTCAACAGCGCAGGGCAGCGCTGCTCGGCGTTGCGGGTCGTGTGCTTGCAGGAGGACATTGCCGACGCAACGCTGGACATGCTGCTCGGCGCCGCGCGCGAGCTCCGCGTCGGCGATCCCCTCGACTATGCGACCGATGTCGGTCCGGTCATCGATGAGGAGGCGCGGTCCGTGCTTGATGAGCATAAGAGCCGCATGCGGGCGACGCAGCGGGAGCTTCTCGATCTTCCGCTCAAGCACGCCCAGGCGCACGGCACGTTCGTCGCCCCGGCAATCTACGAAATCGCCAGCTTCGACGTGCTGACGCGGGAGGTGTTCGGGCCCATTCTCCATGTCGTGCGCTATTCGGCCGACCGCCTCGACGCGCTCTGCGAGGCCATCAACCAGAGCGGTTTCGGGCTGACGCTTGGGCTGCACACGCGGGTCGCGGCGACGGCGGATTATGTTGCCGCCCGCGTGAAGGTCGGCAACATGTACGTCAACCGCAACCAGATCGGCGCCGTGGTGGGATCACAGCCTTTCGGCGGGGAAGGCCTGTCCGGGACCGGCCCCAAGGCCGGCGGGCCGAATTATCTTCCGGCCTTCGCGGTGGAGCGGGTACGCACTACGGATGTCACCGCCTCGGGTGGCAACGCAGGGCTGCTCGCGGCCGGGTCGGAAGAGGGTTAAGCGCAGCCGAACCATTGTGATGGGCGCGCGGAAGGGCCATGTTCTCCGTGCGGTTGTGGCGCACAGGACGGAGCGACAAGGACGATGACGGCAGCGAAAACCCCGGCGAGAGCGGCGCAAGGCGAAGTCGCAACGCAGCGGTCGTCGGGTGGCGAAGTCGAGGCGTTTATCAACCAGGTTCAGGGGCTCGCGCCGCTGGGCGAGGGCAAGGGGCGGCTGATCTTTGCCATGGACGCGACGATGAGCCGGCAGCCGACCTGGGACCTCGCGCTGTCGCTCCAGAGCGAGATGTTCAGCGCCGTCAAGGCTGTCGGCGGCCTCGACGTGCAGCTCGTCTATTTCCGCGGCTTCAACGAATGTCGCGCGAGCAAGTGGGTCGCCAACACCGACGCGCTGGCCGGTCTCATGCGGCAAGTGGCTTGCCAAGGCGGTTACACGCAGATCCGTAAGGTGCTCAGCCACGCAAGGCGCGAGGCACAACGTGGCAAGGTCGGCGCGCTCGTTTATGTGGGCGATTGCATGGAGGAGAACGTCGACGAGCTCAGCCAGCTTGCCGGCGAGCTCGGCCTCCTCCGCGTTCCTGTCTTTCTCTTTCAGGAGGGACGCGATGCCAAGGCGGAGCGGGGCTTTCGCGAGATCGCACGGCTCACGCGCGGCGCTTATTGCCACTTCGACGCGGGCTCGGCGCGACAGCTCAAGGAGCTGCTCGCTGCCGTCGCCGTCTACGCTGCCGGCGGGCGAAAGGCCCTCCGCGATCTGAGCGCTACGGCAAAGGGTGGCGCCGCGACGCGCCTCCTGGAGCAGCTCGGCTAATCTGCCATGCCTTACTTCCTTGCCGGCCTCGCCCTTCTTGTCTTGCTGATCCTGCTGGCGCGCGCCTTCACGCGCGCCAATCCGCAGGCGCTCGCTACCACCATGCGTAAAACCTTCGGCGGCTTGGCGCTGGCGGCCGCCGCGTTTCTTTTTTTGCGAGGGGCGATCCCTCTTGCGATCCCGCTCGGGGTGTTCGGCTTGGCGCTCCTCGGGAAGGGCGTGCCCGGCTTCGGCAATCCGTTCGGTGGTGCCGACAAGTCGCCGGGACAGACCTCCAAGGTGCGGACCACCGCGCTGGAGATGGAGCTCGATCACGATACGGGCCGCATGGACGGACAGGTGCTCGCCGGCCGTTTTGCCGGCCGTACCCTGTCCTCGCTGAGCGAGGCGGAGGTTATTGCTCTCGTCGACGAGTTGCGCGGTGGCGATGTGCAGGACTTGAGCCTGATGGAAGCCTATCTGCAATGGCGCATGCCGGAGTGGCGGGAGGAGGCCACGAAAGCGGAGGCCAGGTCGCAGCGCCGACGCAGAGGCGCATCCGCCATGAGCGCGGACGAGGCACGCGAGGTTTTGGGTGTCCCGCCCGGCGCGAAGGCTGAGGACATTCGCAAGGCGCACCGCAACCTCATGAAGCGGATGCACCCGGACCAGGGCGGCACGAACTATCTTGCCGCGCGCATCAACGAAGCGAAAGACGTGCTGCTGGGTCGCGCCTGATCGGGCTTATTCCGCCCGCATCGCAATGCAGTCGAGTGACAGCTTCTTCAGTTGCGAGCAGGCCGACTGCGCATCGCTTTGCGAGAACCCCGCAAAGCGCGCCCGGTACCATTCCTGCCCACCTTTATCGAAGCTGGCTGTGAAGGGCTGATAGCCCGCCAAGAGCTTCGGTGCGCGCTGTTGCACCATGCCGAGCCTATTTTCGGCGTCGGCCTGGGAGAGGAACGCTCCCACCTGCACGTGATAGGTACCGCGGAATTTCGTTCCGCCAGAGCTCGCGCGCGATGATGTGAGGCTCGCGGGGATTGGCTTCTCACTGATGTCGCCTTCCGCGACGACCGGCGCGCGCCCGCGTGCCGGCGCGGCCGCCGGACCGGCCATGGAGGCCATGGCGAAGGTGGGTTTCTTCGGGGGCGGCGGCGGAGCGGATTTGAGCGAGGCGACCAAGGCCCTCGAGTTTTGCGTGCCGACTTGCGCCTTCGGGAACTGCTGATCGAGCAGCGCGCGCATGGCTGCATCGCGCTGTGCACCCGTGCGGCCGCCGAGCACGACCGCGATCAGATGCTTGTTATCGCGGCGGACCGAGGCGGTTAGGTTGAAGCCGCTCGCGCGGGTATAGCCGGTCTTGATGCCGTCGGTGCCTTTATAGCCAAACAGGAGCTTGTTGTGGTTGCGGAGCCGCTGCCCTTTATAGGTGTAATAGCGGGTCTCGAACACGCCGTAATATTCCGGGTAATCGCGAATGACGTGCTGGGCGAGGATGGCCATGTCACGTGCCGTCGTGATCTGCGCCGGATCGGGCAGACCCGAGGCGTTGCGGAAGACCGTGTTGCTCATGCCGAGGCTGCGGGCCTTCTGCGTCATCGCCCGCGCGAAATTCGTCTCGGTGCCCCCTAAGTTTTCGGCGATCGTGGCGGCGGCGTCGTTGGCGGACTTGGTGACGAGGGCGTAGATCGCGTCCTTCACCTTGATGGTGCTGCCGGCCTTGAGGCCGAGCTTGGTCGGCGCCTGGCTTGCAGCGTGGGGCGTCACGACGAGATCCGACTCCAGCGTCATGGATCCGGCGCGCAGATAGCCGAAGAGCATATAGAGGGTCATGATCTTGGTGAGGGACGCCGGATGCCGCGGCGTATCGGCCTCCTTCGTGTGGAGAACCTTGCCGGCATTCATGTCGACGACGATGGACGCGGCGATGGAGGGCGCGCTCGGTCGCGACCTTTTCTTGGCCGCTTCGGCGTCGCTGATCGGCAGCAGCACCGCACTGAACGCAAATATGGCGGCTGTGGCCACGCGTAAATAACGGCCGGCAACCGGCCGACGACAACCCTCAGAACTGTTCACTGACCCTCGAAGGCTTAGCGCCTTTCCCCGTTTAGTGCCTTCCCTTTGTGCACACCCTCATGCGCACGCCGCCGCTTTGTCCCCATTTCTGCCGTATCGGCGAAGTCAAAGCGTGGCAGGAAGGAGGCTAAAATCTAGCGATTGCCAAAGGGTTAAGTTCGCTCGCGGATCAGCATTGTGCAGTGCAAAAAAATGGGTTGACGATAATTGTGCATTGCACATATATATGGCTTCGCGTTCGCAGCAATCCACCCCACCAGCCATCACCGAAGAGGGCCGATATGTTCAAAGGCTTTGAAGAGTTCCAGAAGGTCAGCAAAGACGGTTTTGACGCCAGCGTCCGTTCGTTTGGCGAGATGAACAAGGGCTTCCAGGCCATTGCCGCTGAAGTCACCGACTACTCCAAGAAGGCGTTCGAGGATTCCACCCGCGCTTTCGAGCAGCTCATCGGCGCGAAGTCGGTCGAGCAGGCGGTCGAGATCCAGAGCCAGTACGCCAAGAAGGCCTACGACACCTACATCGCCGAGATGTCCAAGCTGGGCGAGATGTATGTCGGCCTGGCAAAAGACGCTTATAAGCCGGTCGAGGCCGCCATTGCGAAGAAGGTTGCGTAAGCTCAGCTTACCTCCGTCGTCGTATCCGAAGACCCGGGGTTACCCGGGTCTTTTTTTTTGCCGTTTTCCAGTCGGCAACTCCTCCTATGCTACGACTCCTGGCGCGACGATTTGCTTGGGACGTGCAGCGGCGCCGATTTGCGGCGCGTCGCCCGATGCGCCTACAATAGAGTCGAAATGGCTAGAGACTCGCTCCGAGCGTCTTGGCAGATGACTTTGCAGACGCCACATAGGGTTTGACGATGGCGCGGAACGGCGGTCCTCGCCGGGGCGACGACACCGGCACCCATATCATCACCAAGACCCGGCCCCAGACCAAGCGGCCGAGCCTCTACAAAGTGTTGCTCCTCAACGACGATTACACGCCGATGGATTTCGTCGTGTACGTGCTTGAGCGGTTCTTCAACAAGCCTCCGGAAGAGGCGACGCAAATCATGCTGCACGTGCACCAGAAGGGCGTAGGTATCTGTGGGGTCTACACTTACGAGGTCGCGGAGACTAAGGTAGCGCAGGTGACGAGTTTCGCACGGCAGCACGAGCACCCGCTGCAATGCACGATGGAGAAAGAGTGAGGACCTAGGTGGCTTCGTTTTCGACCAGTCTTGAGCAGGCTTTGCGGCGCGCGCTGCAATACGCGAACGAGCGCAGCCATGAATACGCGACCCTGGAGCATCTGCTCCTATCGCTGCTCGACGACCGCGACGCGGCCGCCGTGATGCGCGCGTGCGACGTCGACATCGATCTCCTGCGCGACAAGCTCACCGGATATATCGATAACGAGCTCGCCGGTCTCGTGCTGGATTCCCATGGCGATGCGCAGCCGACGGCCGGCTTCCAGCGCGTGATCCACCGCGCCGTCGCGCATGTCCAGTCCTCCGGGCGCGAAGAGGTGACGGGCGCCAACGTACTCGTGGCGATCTTCGCCGAGCGCGAGAGCCACGCCGCTTACTTCCTGCAAGAGCAGCACATGACGCGTTTCGACGCGGTCAACTATATCAGCCACGGCATCGCCAAGCGTTCGGGCATGTCCGAGCCGCGCACGGTGCGGGGCGTTGATGAGGACGCGGCGACAGTCGAAGGCGGCGACGAGAAAAAGCGCGGCGCCGATGCCCTCGAGGTCTACTGCATCAACCTCAATCAAAAGGCGCGCGCGGGCCGTATCGATCCGCTGATCGGGCGCGGTCCCGAGATCCAACGCACGATCCAAATTTTGTGCCGCCGCCAGAAGAACAACCCGCTCTTCGTGGGCGATCCGGGCGTAGGCAAGACCGCCATCGCGGAAGGCCTCGCGCGCCGCATCGTGATGGGCGACGTGCCGGAGGTCCTTCAGGACGCGACCATCTTTCAGCTCGACATGGGCGCGCTCCTTGCGGGCACGCGCTATCGCGGCGATTTCGAGGAGCGGCTGAAGGCCGTCATGCGCGAGATCGAGAATTATCCCGGCGCGATCATGTTCATCGACGAGATCCACACTGTGATCGGCGCTGGCGCGACGTCGGGTGGGGCGATGGATGCTTCGAACCTCCTGAAGCCGGCGCTCCAATCCGGGTCGCTGCGCTGTGTCGGCTCGACCACCTACAAGGAATATCGCCAGCACTTCGAGAAGGACCGGGCGCTCGTCCGGCGCTTCCAGAAAATCGACGTGAACGAGCCGTCGGTGCCGGATGCGATCGAGATCCTGAAGGGCCTGAAGCCTTACTTCGAGGACTTCCACAAGGTCCGCTACACGAACCAGGCCATCAAGTCCGCGGTCGAGTTGTCGGCGAAATACATTCACGACCGCAAGCTGCCCGACAAGGCGATCGACGTGATCGACGAGAGCGGCGCGTCGCAGATGCTGGTGCCGGAGCGGCAGCGGCGGAAGACGATCGGCGTCAAGGAAGTGGAGGCGACCATCGCCACGATGGCTCGGATTCCGCCGAAGACCGTGTCGAAGACCGATACCGAAGTGTTGCGCAATATCGAGCGCGATCTGAAGCGGGTCGTGTTCGGCCAGGATCGCGCGATCGAGGCGTTGGCTGCCGCGATCCGGCTCTCTCGCGCCGGCCTGCGCGAGCCCGAGAAGCCGATCGGCAATTACATGTTCTCCGGTCCCACCGGTGTGGGAAAGACCGAAGTCGCCCGCCAGCTCGCCACGCTGCTCGGCGTCGAGCTGCTCCGCTTCGACATGAGCGAGTACATGGAGCGCCACACGGTATCGCGCCTGATCGGCGCGCCTCCCGGCTATGTGGGCTTCGACCAGGGCGGCCTCCTGACCGATGGAATCGATCAGCATCCGCATTGCGTGCTGCTGCTCGACGAGATCGAGAAGGCGCACCCGGATCTGTTCAACATCCTGTTGCAGGTCATGGATCACGGCAAGCTCACCGATCACAACGGCAAGCGCGTCGACTTCCAGAACGTGATCCTGATCATGACGACCAATGCCGGCGCCACCGATCTCGCCAAGGCCGCCATCGGCTTCGGCCGCTCGAAGCGGGAAGGGGACGACGAGGAAGCGATCAGCCGCATGTTCTCGCCTGAGTTCCGCAACCGGCTCGATGCGATCATCGCGTTCGCGCCGCTGCCGTCCGACGTCATTGCGAAGGTGGTGGAAAAGTTCGTGTTCCAGCTCGAAGCGCAGCTCGGCGACCGCAACATCACGATCGAGCTGACGCCGGAGGCCAATGCTTGGCTCGCCGAGCGCGGTTACGACGAGAAGTTCGGCGCGCGGCCGCTCGCCCGCGTGATTCAGGAATACATCAAGAAGCCGCTTGCCGAGGAGATCCTCTTCGGCCGGCTGCAGGATGGCGGCACCGTGCGCGTGCTCGTCGAGGAGAAGGACGGCGATAAGGCCTTGGGGTTCGAATACATCAAGTCCGACACGCCGATCCGCCCGCGCGATCCCGAGGACGACGAGCCGGAGGACGGTGGTCCGGAGGATGACGGCGACGGCGGCACCAAGCTCGCCGGCCGCAAGCCTAAGGCCAAGGCCGGCAAGCGGTCCCGCCCGAACGCTAAACCGAAAGTCGGTCCGAGCGCCGTGCCGAAAGTTCCGCTCGGCTCGCGCTAGCCGCCCATCGCCTGCGTAATCTTCGCCGCGGTGGCGGCCAGCATTTGCTGGTCGGCCATGCCCGCGCCCTCCGGCTTCAAGGTGACGCCCTCTTTCCGCGGAATGATGTGGACGTGGAGGTGGAAGACCGTCTGACCGGCGGCCTCCCCGTTGAACTGAGCAATCAGCACGCCATCGGCGCCGACGGCATCGCGGATTTTCGGCGCGAGCTTCTGCACGACAGCCATCAGCTTCGCTAGTCCGGCAGAAGAGATGTCGAAGATGTTCTCCGCCTTTTCCTTGGTGATGACGAGGGCGTGCCCCTCGCTCCTCGGCATGATGTCGAGAAAGGCGAACGTGTCCTCGTCCTCATAGAGCTTGTGGCACGGGATCTCGCCGCGGAGAATTTTCGCAAAGATGTTGTTCTCGTCGTAAGCCATGGCTTTCCTCTTTTACGGAAGCAGGAGCTCGGTCAGCGTCCACATCGTCTCGGGAAAGAGGACCTGCCAAAGAACCATCGGTGTCAGCGCAAGCCCTACCAGGGCGAGGACCATTGCCGTTTTCGGTGCACGATTGATGAGGCTGAGCAGCAGCGCCGGCGCGGTGAAGAGAATGAAAGGGGGCGTTGAGAAGAAGGCCGGGATTGTGTCCATGCCATCGCCCATGGGATTCTGCGTGGCGGCGATCCATACGGTGTACAGCCAATAGACGGTCTGCGCGCCGGCAAGCGCGGCCACGATGATGCGCAGCGGCGCCCAAGAAGCGCTCATTGCTGCTCCATGCCATGGCGGTAAGGCGACTCGTCGCTAAGGAGAGCAATCTCCAGCGCCACCGCTCGTCGTTCGCGGCGGAGAAAGTCCGCCACCGCGCGCCGCAGGT
>DASQLK010000177.1:0-5714 GCA_035630055.1 Methyloceanibacter sp.
GATGCCAAGGGCCTCGCCGCCACGGTGAAGCAGGCGAAGAAGCTCGTCGAGAAGGAGAAGCCGGAAGTCTGGGATATCCTGGACGAGGTCATCCGCGAGCATCCGGTGCTCTTGAACCGCGCGCCGACCTTGCATCGGCTCGGCATTCAGGCATTCGAGCCTGTGCTCGTCGAGGGCAAGGCGATCCAGCTGCATCCGCTCGTCTGCGCGGCCTTCAACGCCGACTTCGACGGCGATCAGATGGCCGTGCACGTGCCGCTGTCACTGGAGGCGCAGCTCGAGGCGCGCGTCCTCATGATGTCGACAAACAACATCCTGCACCCGGCCAACGGCTCGCCCATCATCGTGCCGAGCCAGGACATCGTGCTCGGTCTCTATTATCTGTCGGTTCCGATGGATGGCGAGCCCGGCGAGGGCATGATCTTCGGCAACACGTCGGAGATCCATCACGCGCTCGACGCCAAGGCCTTGACTTTGCACGCTAAGATCAAAGGCAGGTTCGACACGGTCGACGTCGAAGGCAAGCCCGTGTCGTACGTCTACGACACGACGCCCGGCCGCATGCTGCTCGGCGAACTCCTGCCGAAGGACTCGAATGTCAGCTACGACCTCGTGAACCGGCTGCTGACGAAGAAGGAAATCTCCAACCTGATCGACGTGGTCTACCGCCACTGCGGCCAGAAGGAGACGGTGATCTTCTGCGACAAGATCATGGGCCTCGGCTTCTCCCATGCCTGCCGCGCCGGCATCTCGTTCGGCAAGGACGACATGGTGATTCCCGAGACCAAGGATGCCATCGTGCAGAAGACGTCCGATCTCGTGCGCGAATACGAGCAGCAATATAACGACGGCCTGATCACGCGCGGCGAAAAGTACAACAAGGTAGTCGACACCTGGACGGACTGCACCGAGCAGGTCGCCAAGGAGATGATGAAGCGCATCTCCGCGGTGGAACGCGATCCGAAGACGGGCCGCGAGAAGCCGATGAACTCGATCTACATGATGGCGCATTCGGGTGCGCGTGGTTCGCCCGCGCAGATGAAGCAGCTTGCCGGCATGCGCGGCCTGATGACCAAGCCTTCGGGTGAGATCATCGAGACGCCGATCATCTCCAACTTCAAGGAGGGATTGTCGGTGCTCGAGTACTTCAACTCGACCCACGGCGCCCGCAAGGGTCTTGCCGATACGGCGTTGAAGACGGCCAACTCCGGCTATCTGACCCGTCGTCTCGTCGACGTGGCGCAGGATTGCATCGTCACCGAATATGACTGCGGCACGACCGAAGGCATCACCGTGCGGGCCATTCTAGAGGCCGGCGAAGTCACGGTTTCCCTCGGGCAGCGCGTGCTCGGCCGCACAACGGCGGAGAACGTCAAGAATCCGTCCACGGGCAAGGTCATCATCAAGGGCGGCGAGCTGATCGAGGAGGAGCAGGTCGAGGTGCTCGAGAACGCGCGCGTGCAAGAGGTGCGGATTCGCTCCGCGCTCACGTGCGAGACGCGCAACGGCATCTGCGGAAAGTGTTACGGACGCGATCTCGCCCGCGGCACACGGGTCAATCTCGGCGAGGCTGTCGGCGTCATCGCCGCGCAGTCGATCGGCGAGCCCGGCACGCAGCTGACGATGCGCACGTTCCATCTGGGCGGCGTGGCGAGCGCCAAGGTCGTGGACCAGTCGTCGCTGGAATCGAACTTTGACGGCACCGTCAAGATCAAGCAGCGCAACGTGGTCGAGGACTCGCAAGGCCGGCCGATCGTCATGGGCCGTAACACCACGATCGTGATCGTCGAGGACGACGGCAGCGAGCGTGCTGTGCATCGGGTGCCTTACGGCACGCATCTGCGTGTTGACGAGGGCGCGAAGGTGAAGCGCGGCGACCGCCTAGCCGAGTGGGATCCCTATACCCGCCCGGTGCTCACCGAGATCGACGGCCACATCGACTTCGAGGATCTGGTCGAAAGCTTGTCGGTCAGCGAGAGGCGCGACGAGTCAACCGGCATCACCAACAGCGTGATCATCGATTGGCGCGCATCGCCGCGCGGCGCGGATCTTCGCCCCGCCGTGGTGATCAAGGACAAGAAGGGCAAGTTGTCCACGCTGCCGCGAGGCGGCGAGGCGCGCTACCTTCTGCCTGTCGACGCCGTGCTTTCGGTCGAGACCGGCCATGAAGTGAAGGCCGGCGACGTGCTGGCCCGTATTCCGATGGAAAGCGCCAAGACCCGGGATATCACCGGCGGTCTGCCGCGCGTTGCCGAGCTGTTCGAGGCGCGGCGGCCGAAGGATCACGCCATCATCGCCGACATCTCCGGCATCGTGCAGCTGGGCCGCGACTACAAGAACAAGCGGCGCATCACCATCGTGCCCGATGACGAGAGCATGGAGCCGGTGGAGCATCTCATCCCCAAGGGCCGGCATTTGACGGTGCAGGACGGCGACCGCATCGAGAAGGGCGAATACCTCCTCGACGGCCACCCGGCGCCGCATGACATCCTGGCCATTAAGGGTGTCGAGGAGCTGGCGAACTACCTGGTGAACGAGATCCAGGAGGTCTACCGGCTGCAGGGCGTGACGATCAACGACAAGCATATCGAGGTGATCGTCCGGCAGATGCTGCAGAAGATCGAGATCGATGACGCCGGCGACACGGAGTACCTCAAGGGCGAGCAGGTCGACCGCATCGACCTTGAGGACGCCAACAATGCTGTCCAAGCCAATGGCGGCCGGCCTGCGAAGGGCCAGCCGGTGCTGCTCGGCATCACCAAGGCGTCGCTCCAGACCCGCTCGTTCATCTCGGCGGCGTCGTTCCAGGAGACCACCCGCGTGCTTACCGAGGCCGCCGTTAACGGCAAGAGGGACATGCTGGAAGGCCTTAAGGAGAACGTCATCGTAGGCCGGCTGATCCCGGCGGGCACGGGCAGCATGCTGTCACGGCTGAACAGGGTCGCAAGCCACCGCGACGAGCTGATCCTCGAGGAGCGGCGCAAGGCGCAGGCCGAGCGTCTCGATCACGAGGACGAAGAAGAGGAGACGGTGGAGGCCGATCAGACGGCCTAGGCAGTCTCGCCAGAGATCGGATTGGGATTGGGGGCGTCGCGCACGTCTCCAATCCCCCTAATCCGCACCTCAACCCTTGACGATGTAAGAATTGGCCTGATACAACGCGCGCACTTTCGCGGCAGGCGGTAGCCCAAACAGCCTCGGATTTTTTTGGCCGTTAGGCACGGGTTAGACGCTGCCGGACTAACCGGAACCAGATTCGGACCCATGATCTTGGGGGGTATCTCCTCAAGGTCCTCTGATTTAGGCGCTGAGCATGCGGTCACCGCAACTCGGCGCTTGTTGGGCTTTCAAGCCCGCTTGGATATTGGAAGAGAAGGCGCGATGCCGACGATTCAACAGCTCATTCGCAAGCCGCGGCAGCAGCCGGGGAAGCGGAACAAGGTCCCGGCCATGCAGGCCTGCCCGCAAAAGCGCGGCGTCTGCACGCGCGTCTACACGACCACGCCGAAGAAGCCGAATTCCGCGCTCCGCAAGGTCGCCCGCGTGCGCCTCACCAATCAGATGGAAGTGACGAGCTACATCCCGGGTGAGGGTCACAATCTTCAGGAGCACTCGGTGGTGCTGATCCGGGGCGGCCGCGTCAAGGATCTGCCGGGCGTGCGCTACCACATTATTCGCGGCGTGCTCGACACCCAAGGCGTGAGCGCTCGCCGCCAGCGGCGCTCCAAATACGGAGCCAAACGACCCAAGTAGGGTCGTTTTCTCGTAAGACGACAGGAAGCTGAAATGTCTCGACGGCATAGAGCAGAAAAGCGCGACATCATTCCCGATCCGAAATTCGGGGATGTGATCCTGACCAAGTTCATGAACAGCGTCATGAAGGAGGGCAAGAAGTCGGCGGCCGAGCGCATCGTGTACGGCGCGCTCGAGCAGATGGAGCGCAAAGCCAAGCAGAACCCCGTCGAGGTGTTCCACGAGGCTCTGCGCAACGTCATGCCGGCGCTGGAAGTCCGCTCACGCCGCGTCGGCGGCGCGACCTATCAGGTTCCGGTCGAGGTGCGCCTCGATCGCCGCCAGGCGCTCGCCATCCGCTGGATCATTACCGCGGCGCGCGGCCGTAACGAGAACACCATGGTCGAGCGCCTGTCCGGAGAGCTGCTCGACGCCGCGAACAACCGCGGCACCGCAGTCAAGAAGCGGGAAGACACCCATCGCATGGCGGAGGCGAACCGCGCCTTCTCCCATTATCGCTGGTAAGCCCGCAAGGATTTCGAAATGCCACGCACGACCCCCCTTCAGGACTACCGCAATATCGGGATCATGGCGCATATCGACGCCGGCAAGACCACGACCACCGAGCGCGTCCTCTATTACACCGGCAAGAGCCACAAGATCGGCGAAGTCCATGACGGTGCTGCCACCATGGATTGGATGGAGCAGGAGCAGGAGCGCGGCATCACGATCACGTCCGCCGCGACCACGGCGTATTGGAACGACAAGCGCATCAACATTATCGACACGCCCGGCCACGTGGACTTCACCATCGAGGTCGAGCGTTCCTTGCGCGTGCTCGATGGCGCCGTGGCATTGCTTGACACCAACCAGGGGGTAGAGCCGCAGACCGAGACGGTATGGCGCCAGGCCGACAAATACGGCGTGCCGCGCATGATCTTCGTCAACAAAATGGACAAGATCGGCGCCGATTTCTACGTCTCGGTGGACATGGTCAAGGACCGGCTCGGTGCCAACCCGATCGTCATCCAGCTTCCGATCGGCTCCGAGAACAACTTCCCCGGCATCATCGATCTCGTCCGCATGAAAGCCGTCATCTGGGATGACGAGTCCCTTGGCGCGACCTTCCGCGACGAAGAGATCCCCGCCGACCTTCTCGACAAGGCCAAAGAGTATCGTGAGAAGCTCGTGGAGCAGGCCGTCGAGCTCGACGAGACCGCGATGGAGGCTTACCTCGAGGGCAACGAGCCGGACGAGGCCACGCTGAAGAGCCTCATTCGCAAGGGCACCATCTCACTCGTTTTCGTGCCGATCCTGTGCGGCTCCGCCTTCAAAAACAAGGGCGTGCAGCCGATGCTGGACGCCGTCGTAGACTACCTGCCGTCGCCGCTCGACGTGCCGCCGATGCAGGGCATCGACGTCAAGTCGGGCGAGGAAGTCGTTCGCGAGCCGAAGGATGACGCGCCGCTTTCGATGCTGGCCTTCAAGATCATGAACGACCCGTTCGTAGGCTCGCTCACCTTTGCCCGCATCTATTCCGGCAAGGTGGAAACCGGCACCACGCTCGTCAACACGGTGAAAGACAAGAAGGAGCGCATCGGCCGTATGCTGCTGATGCATGCGAACCACCGTGAGGACATCAAGGAAGCCTATACCGGCGATATCGTCGCGCTGGCCGGCCTGAAGGACGTGACCACCGGCGACACGCTCTGCGATCCGGCCAAGCCCGTGATTTTGGAGCGCATGGAATTTCCCGAGCCTGTCATCGAGGTCGCGGTCGAGCCCAAGACGAAGAGCGACCAGGAGAAGCTCGGCGTGGCGCTGCATCGTCTCGCGCAGGAAGATCCGTCGTTCCGCGTCTCGGTCGATCACGAATCGGGCCAGACCATCATCAAGGGCATGGGCGAGCTGCATCTCGACATCATCGTCGATCGCATGCGCCGCGAGTTCAAGGTGGAGGCCAATGTCGGCGCGCCGCAGGT
>DASQLK010000178.1:0-4060 GCA_035630055.1 Methyloceanibacter sp.
GGATTGACGGCGACGCGCACGCCTGGCGTGGCCAGCGGATAGGCGGGACCGCCGCTTGGCAGGTCCGCGGCCGTGATGGACGGCCAGCCCCACGTTCCGTTGAGGAAATAGCCGCCGCCTTCGCTGATGAGGAACTCGGCATCCGCCGCGAGCTGACCGACCTTCACGGCGACCTTCTCATCGAACATCTTCTGCTCGAACCAAATCTCAAAGAGACGCGTCGCGTCGGTAGCTTCAAGATTGGAGACCGGCATCAGGCTGCCGATATTCGCAGCCGTGATCGAGTTGCCGTGGATCTGATAGCCGTTGGCGAAGAAGCAAAGACCGCTCCAGAGACCAAGCTTCTTCATGTCGGCATTGACGTAAAGCTCGAGGACGCCGTCATATTCGACGCCCTGATCGAAGCCGCCCCAATTGCCGAAGCTTTCGCCGTAATACGCGCCACCGACGCCGATGCCCGCCTTGGCGAGCGCGGCGCGGGCGCCGCCGACATCGACCCTAAAGGCGACGTCATCAGGGATGCCGCCGTCGGGGACATCGCAATCCGCCCGCGCAGAGCCAAGCGTGAGCGTGCTGACCAACAGCGCCCCCGCCATCGCTGCAAAGAAAGAGTTTCTCGTCCTCATCATCATAGCCCCCGCCACCTTTGCCCCGACCATCTCTTCCGGATGGTCCGTTACGTTATAACATGCGCTGTCCCTCTGCCAGACCCTTTTCTTTCCTATTTCGATTCGGCCTCGGCCTTTTTGACTTTGTCGGGCGCGTCGAGGCTCTCCGAGCCCTCAAACTCGATGGCGTTCAGTTCCAGCGCCGCGACAGCGCGCTCGATCGCCTTGGTCTGGACGAGAAGCGCATCAATCGCCTTCTGCACGACGGCGTTGCCCTCGTCATTGCCCTCGCCGATCATCTGGTCATAGGCCTCTTTTGTCTTGGCGCGCTCGGCCATCGCTTCCATGTCGGCGACGGTCTGGTTGAGCGCGGTTGTGACTTCCTTGTCCACCTCAGGCGCCTTCGCCTTGACGAGGTCGGACACACTCGGTCCGGAGACGGTCGAGCCGTCGACGCGCTTATAGCTGCCGGTATAAACGTTGCGGATGCCGACGGCGTCGCCGAGATGCGAGGCGTACGTCGTATCCGAGAAGCAGTCATGCTCCTCCTCCGGATCGTGGATCATGAGCCCGAGCTTCATGCGCTCGCCAGCGAGTTCACCGTAGGACAGGCTGCCCAATCCGGTCATGATCGCGGTCAGGCCGGCTTCCGGCTTCGCCTCTGTCACGGCTTTGCGTGCGTCGCCGCCGTCCGCCCACTGCTTCGCCATCCAGGCGAGGTCGTCGACGAGGAGATCGGTGACGACGCTCAGATATTCGGCGCGCCGGTCGCAATGACCGTTGCTGCAGTTCTTAGAGTCGTAGTCGGTCGCGGGACGTTTGCCGGCGCCGGGGCCGGTCCCGTTCAGGTCCTGACCCCAGAGCAGGAATTCCACCGCGTGATAGCCGGTGGCGACATTGGCCTCGACGCCGCCAGCCTCCTGCAGATCCTCGGCGAGAAACGCCTTGGTGATCTTGGACGCATCGATTTCCTTGCCGCCAATCGTTAGCTTCTCATTGGCGATGACATTGGCGACATAATAGTCGTTCTCGGGCGACTCGTTGCCGTAAGCCCCGGCGACGTAATCGATCAGGCCCTCGTCGAGCGGCCAAGCGTTCACCTTGCCTTCCCAATCGTCGACGATGGGATTGCCAAAGCGGTAGGCCTCGGTTTGCATGTAGGGGACGCGCGCGGCGATCCAGGCCTGGCGCGCGGCTTTCATGTTCTCTTCGGTCGGCTTGTCGATGAATGTCTCGACGGCCTTTTGCAGGGTCTTCGCCGTGGCAAGCGAATCCTCATAGCCGGCTTGCGCGATATCGGCATAGGTTTCGAGCACCTTCGCGACGCTCACGTCCTTCGCCGCAAGCGGCGACGCGGCAACGCAAAGTCCAAACGCGAAGACTGCAAATGGGCTCGAAGCCCGTGATCCAGCGAACATCAGCACCCCTTGATCATATTGTTGGCCCCTCCCAGTGGAAGGGCGGCGTTTCCCGGTCTTGCATAGAACGAGTGCCCAGGTCGCCAACAATGCGGCGGCCCTCAGGCCGGGACCATCGGACCGCCGCAAGGTTGAGATGAGGAAGCACCCACGCCTTGCGGCGTAGACGCTAGGTGCTCGGGCTGGGCGTGCCGACCACCTTGCCAAAACCGTAACGTAAATCGTAAGATGAACGTACTGAACTCTTTTCAGCCGAATAGTTGAATGTCATGCATCTAAGAGAGGTCGACGCCAACCTTCTCGTCACGCTGGACGCGCTGCTCGTGGATGCCAGCGTGACGCGGGCGGCGGAGCGGCTTGGCCGCAGCGCCTCGGCCATCAGCCATGCCCTTGCAAAGCTTCGGGAAATCTTCGCCGACGAGCTGTTCGTGCGTGCCGGTCAGCGCCTCGTGCCGACCGCGAAGGCGCTCGAGCTCGCGCCCACCGTCCACGTCATCCTGGCAGGCATGGAGAGCCTGCTGCGGCCGGACAAGCCGTTCGATCCATCGGAAGCCAATCGCGACTTCGCCATGGCCGCGAGCGAAGCGGGCGAGCTGATGCTCGTGCAGCCGCTGCGGCAGCTTCTGGCCGGCCCGGCTCCGGGGGTCAGGGTTGGCTGGATGCCGTTTGACCCTGCCGAAAATGTCGAGGCGCTGCGCCAAGCCCGCTGCCATTATGTCATCGACCTGGAGGACGCGCCCGTCGCCGCGCCAGACGTCCGGGTGCAGAAGCTGTTCGACGATCCGGTGGCGACGCTGGTGCGGCCGGGCCATGCGTTCATCATGCGGAAGCCGCGGGCTGCGAGCTTCGCCGCGGCGGACCATATCGAGGTGAGTGCCCTGCCCGCGATCGCGCTTCTCGACCGCGAGCTTGCCCCGCGGAACCTCGCCTGCAACATCTCCGCGCGGGTATCGTCGCTCCTCGTCGGCGTGCTTCTCGCCCTTAACTCCGAGGCGCTTTTGACCCTGCCCGCCTCGCTGGCCGCGATCCTCGAAAAGCAGTTCGGGCTCGTGCGCATCGCGCCGCCACTTGGCGATGTCAGCTTCCCGGTGCGGCTCCTCTGGCATTCGAGCTACGACCGGGACGAATGCCACATTTGGGTGCGCGGCCGGCTCGCCAAGCTCGCGCAGGACATGCAGACGGCGGGCTGAACGCGGTTCGGTAACGCTGTTGGACCGCGCGGCATAAGTCCCTCTGGTCTCCCCTCCGGCGCTGGATTACGATGGCCGCCGCCCGCCCGCCGAGGCCGGGCCCCCCGGAGGATCTTATGTACGCATGGTTCCGCGCTGGCCTTGCCGCCGCGCTGCTGCTCCTTGTCGCCATCCCTACCCAAGCCGCCGAGAAGGCCTACGAGAACGCCGATCTCGCCAACGCCGCCGTCACGCTCGAAGCCGACCTGAAGGACGACGCGCCGATCGCGGCGCCGGTCGCGCAGATGAAGAAGGACGCGGCGGCGCTCCTGAAAGCGAGCGATCTCACAGGCGCGGCAACCGTCTATGCGCAGATCGTGGTCGCAGCACCCAACGACGCCGTCGCTTGGCGCAGGCTCGCCGACATCTGGCTCACGATCCCCGTAACCGACCAGGACGACGGCAGCACGCGCTTCGAACGCGCACGCACAGCGGCCTATATCGCCTATGAGCGTTCAACGAATCCCAAGGACGAAGTGGCGGCGCTCGTCACGCTCGCCAACGCGTTCGGCAAGGCGAGCGATTGGCGCCCTGCGCTGGATGCGCTCAAGGCGGCGCTGAAGACCAGCGAAACGCCGGACCTCAAGCTCACCTACGGCCAATTGCGCGAGAAATATGGGTTCCGCGTCTCGAATAACAGCGTCGACAACGACGCCTCGTCACCGCGCGCGTGCTTCCAGTTCACCGAGAAGCTGCCGAAGCGCACCGACTTTGCGCCCTACGTATCCGTCGTAGGGCAGGACAAGCCTGCGCTCTCGGTCGACGATCAGCAGCTTTGCGTCGAAGGGCTGAAGCACGGCGAGAG
>DASQLK010000179.1:0-4915 GCA_035630055.1 Methyloceanibacter sp.
GGCTGCGCCCCGGTCTGGGTCGCAGCGAGCTCGCCGTCCATAAAGATCATGAGCGTCGGGATAGCGCGGACGTTGTAGCGCGAAGGCGTGCGCGGATTCTCGTCGATGTTCATCTTGGCGATCTTCACCTTGCCGTTCATCTCTTTGGCGATCTCTTCGAGCGCGGGCGCGATCTGCCGGCAGGGGCCGCACCATTCCGCCCAAAAATCAACGACCACGGGGGTCGAAGACTTGAGGACTTCGGCTTCGAAGGTGTCGTCGGAAACGGTCTGAGTCGCCATGTCATCTCCTCGGTCGCCGGATGCCAGCGTCTCCGGTAGGCCGCAACCTATGTATCGCCTCAAGTGGCGTCAAGGCTGGCTCCGGGCCGCAGGATGCGGCTTTCGGCGGCATCAAGATAGGGCGATTCGATCTCCATGAGGCGCGGTCCATCCGTCCAGAGAAGCGCGGTTCGGATCGTGCGATCCGGAAACAGGTTGCGGAGAGCAAGCCGGTAGGCCGCAAGCTGCGCGACATACGCAAACGCAACGTCCTCTTGGCGATGCGGCGGCGGCCTGTTGGTCTTGTAATCCAGAACGAGAAGGCAATCATCGAGGATGGCGAGCCTGTCGATCTGGCCCTCAAGATCAAAGCCTTCCGGACCGTCGCCGATCCTGGCCACCACCGGCACTTCGGCAAGGCTCCCCGGCGCGAATAGCGGTGCGAACGTGGGTTCGCGGACGATCGCCAAAGTTTCCTGCACCACCTCTTCGCGCATCTCGGGCGGCAGGTCGCCGCCCCGCGCGGCCGTGAAGGCCAAAGCGGCCTTTTCCTGGTCGGCACTGGTGACATCGGGCAGATGCTGGAGAAGGGCGTGCACCAGCCGTCCCCTGGCGTAGCGGCTGTCGGCCGCAAGAGCGCGCGGCCCCAGCGGCGGCTGCTCCATGAGCGCGGGCTGGGAAGGATCGTCAGCACGTCCGCCAAGCTTGGAGGGGGAGAGTTTGAGCCGGGTCGCCTCCCGCGGCGCGCGCTCTTTCGCCCAGGCCGGCAGTGGCACGGGGAGCGCCTCGACCTCAGCCGTCTTTGCCGTCCCTGCTGGAACCTCCTGCGCGCTTTCCATCCGCTCGATGACGCGGCCGTCGGCATCCTCCGTCTTTTCCAACAGGCCGACCAGACCGTCCCGGACGAGACCGTACCATGACGCCTTTTCGGGCTCCGACTTATGGTGCCAGCCGCAGACATAGAGCCGGTCCTGAGCGCGCGTCATGGCGACGTAGAGGAGGCGATTATATTCCTCCGCGTCCGCCTGCTTCTGCCGGTCCTTCGCGTCCTTCAGGACCTCCAGGTCTGATCCGCCTGGGGCCCAGACCATATGATTGATCTCGCTCGGAGGAACGTCCTCCCTCTCGAACGGATAGAGCCGCGGTCCCTGCTGCCGGGTCGTCATGCAGGTGTCTGGCAGGAACACGATCGGCGCCTGCAGCCCCTTCGCGCCGTGCACGGTCATGATACGCACCTCGTCCCGCGCCTGCTCCATGTCGCGCTTGATCTCGAGGTCGCCGGCGCGAAGCTCGTCCAGAAACCCCTGCAGCGAGGGCGCAGCGTCGCGGTCATAGGCGAGGGCACGATCCAGAAACTCATCGATGGCCTCGGCGGCTTCCGGCCCGAGCCGCGTGAGAATGCGCTTACGCATCTCCTGGTCGTTCTCGCCGAGAACCTCGACGAAGAACTCGTAGGGCGGAATGAAATCGACCCGCGCCGACCATTGCCGCAAGCGCTCCGCCGCCGCGGCGTAGCGGGGGTCATCGTCCTTCTTCGCATTGAGTGCCGCCCACAGCGTCGTCCCTTTGCGGTCATGGGCGAGGCGGAACAAATCGTCGTCGTTCAGTCCGAACAGTGGGCTCTTGAGCACGACCGCAAGCGAAAGATCGTCCTCGCGCAGCAGAAGCACGTCCGCGAGCGCGACGAGATCCTGGACCGCTAGCTGCTCCATCAGGCGCATGCGGTCCGCTCCGGCGATAGGGACGCGCTCACGTTTAAGCGCGCGGATCATCGGCGTGGTGAAGGGTTCGCGCCGCCGCACGAGGATCAGAATGTCGCCCGCGGTAATCGGGCGACCGGCCGAGGCCAGCGGCTCCTGCGTGTCGATCCAATTCTTGATACAGCGCGCGATACGGCCGCACAGCGCATCAACGGATTTTGCGCCGACAACTTCATCGTTCCACGGCTCAAAGGCGGGCGATGGCGTGGGCCTGATTTCGGTCTCGACGCTCCACAGCTCCACAAGCCCCGCTTGCCCGGTGCGGAAAGCGTCGTGGTGGATGACGCCATTCTCCTGCCAGGTCAGCCCCTTGGCGGCGTCTTCCCTCGCGAACACCGTATCGACCGCTTTCAGTACCGGGACGGTAGAGCGGAAGGACAGATTGAGCGGCACTTCCTGCCACGGCAGGTCGAGCGCAGCCGCCCGCTGCCGGAACGACCGCCCGACCGCGGCGAAGCGCGCCGGATCTGCCCCTTGGAAGCTATAGATCGACTGTTTCTCATCGCCCACGGCGAAGAGTGTCCGCCTAGTCGCGCTCGCCCCTTCACCGGCGAAGAACTCCTCGGCGATGCTTTCCACGATGCTCCATTGCGCCGGGTTGGTGTCCTGCGCCTCGTCCACGAGGATATGATCGATCCCGCCGTCGATCTTGAACAGGACCCATGCCGCGGCGTTGGCGCGGCTCAGCAAGGCACGCGTCTTGAGGATGAGATCGTCGTAGTCGAGCGCGACCTCTGCCTCCTTGCGCCGCGTGTACCCACCTTCGACGGCATCGGCGATGCGGAGCAGGGCGCCGCTCGCTTCCGCCGCGCGCAACAGAGATAGTTTGCGGTCTGCCTCCGCATATGCTGCGTGCGCCGCGTCAAGTTCGGCGCAGATGTCAGGAGATTCTCTGCCAAAGCCGGCGCTGCACATCCTTGCCCGCGGCTTTCCTTCGGTGGTGCAGAAGAGGTTGCGCAGTGCCGCGACACGCGCTTCGCCTTCGGTGCCTTTGAGCGTGGCAAGTGCCGCCGCAACTCGTGCGTCGTCCTTTGTGCTCCCCAGTGTCTGCAACGCGGACAGGGCGGGATCGATGATCTCCTCGTTGAGGGAAGAGAAAACCGCTTCTACTAGCGAGTCCTCGCGGTCGTGCTGGACGCCAACGAGTTGCTTCAACGCTGCGCATTCGACTTCTGCCCAGTCCGCGCGACCATCATGGAATGCCATCATGCGGCCCAGCGCCTCTCGCTTGCCGAGCACCGCGTCGACCACCTGACGAAAATAGTCTTCGCCCGCCACCGCGATGATCTTGCTGAGGGCCTGGCCGAGCGCGCTGCCGCGTTTCTCAGCCGCCTCCGCTACGACGGCATCGAAGGCAGCGCGGCGGAGGAGCACGGCGCGGCCCTCGTCGAGGACGGTAAAATGAGGGCTGATCCGGGCCTCGAGGGGAAAGCGCTGCAAGATGCGCTCGCAGAAGCCGTGGATCGTGTAGATCTTGAGGCCGCCACGTGCCTCCAGTGTCCGCGCGAAGAGCCGGCGCGCACGCTGCATCTCCTCGTCGGTTGAGGCCCGTCCGATGACCTTGTCGAGGTCGGTGCGCAACGCCGCTGCGGGCAGCGTCGCCCACCCGGCCAGCTCCTTGAGGAGACGGTTCTCCATCTCGGCTGCTGCGGACTTCGTGTAGGTGAGGCAGAGGATCTTCTCGGGCAAAGCGCCGGCGAGCAAAAGACGCAAGCAACGGCGCACCAGAACCTGGGTCTTGCCCGTGCCAGCATTCGCGGAGACCCACGCCGAGGCACTCGGATCCGACGCTCGCGCCTGGTTGGCGTCTGCTTCCTGCAGGAGGGCATCGCTCATCGCGGCTCTTCCTCACCCTCTACGGTGAGCCACTCCTTCACGCGCGCGAGCTGCTCATACTCGTCATACTTATAGAGGCGCTTAAAGGCTGCCCCTGGCCGCCGTTTGACCTCATAGGGCATTTCGGGATCGGCATATTTCGCCACGAGTGCGTGCAGCGCGGCGAGCGCCTCGTCTGCCGGGACGTTTGCGTCGCCTTTGCACGCCGGACGCTCCTCGCCTCCGGTGAACTTGCCTGTCGTCTTGATGTAGCGCAGGTCGCGCAGCCGCGTCGGAATATCCGCAAAGCCTCCCACGCGCAGCATCGCGCCCTCGAGCGGCAGCTGCGGTGACATTAGTTCATCCACATGGCTTTCCGCGGGCACGCTGCCGGTCTTGTAGTCGTAGATGACGGCATCGCCGCCGTCATGGACATCAATCCGGTCGGCGCGTGCGGTCAGGCGAAACGCCATGCCTGAGGTAATATCGAGGGCGCCGCCGACCTCGGTATGCGTCCGCACCATGCCGGCTCTG
This sequence comes from Methyloceanibacter sp., assembly GCA_035630055.1. Taxonomy (GTDB): domain Bacteria; phylum Pseudomonadota; class Alphaproteobacteria; order Rhizobiales; family Methyloligellaceae; genus Methyloceanibacter. The sequence goes on from DASQLK010000179.1 coordinate 4,370, forward strand.
CGGGCAGGCTCCGTCGCCGCGAACCAGCCTGCGAACCGTTGGAAGTGCGGCCGCCAGAAGGCCTCGACGCGCGGCGAGCCGCCAAGCTTGGCGAAGAATTCATCGGCGATTTCCGTGAGACTGGCAGCGACGTCGGCCGGCAGCGTGTCGGGATAGCGCTCGGCGAACGCATGCAGCGCGGCGTGCACGATCTGACCGCGCAGCGACTGATCCGGCTCAAAGCCGAGCGGCCTGTACGGTTTGAGCCCCAGAATCTCCCTCGCAAAGATCTCATACGGGTTCGCGATCCAGCGCTCTATACGGCTGACGCTAAGCTTCACCGGCCGGCTTTCAACTGGCGGACAGGGCGCCGGCGGTTTGATCGGCTCGAACCGCGCGATGTCGTCGCGTGCACTCGCCCATTGCGACCAAGGCTCTGCGGCTTTGAGCTTCCCTTCAAGCTCCGCGGCACTGACGAGAGCGAGCAGGCGCTGCAGCCAGCGTGACGGCACTGTGGGCACGCCGTCCACTTTCCTCGCGCGGCTGAGATAGACCGTGCCCGCCCCC
>DASQLK010000180.1:0-3102 GCA_035630055.1 Methyloceanibacter sp.
CGGACATTCAGGCTCCTTTGTCGTGGGCCATTACCCGGGGATTCGCGCGGCCAGGCAACGGGCGCCGCGCACTCGTCCCGGCTATCCACCGCCCCACCATGTTCTTCTTTTGTTCTAGATGCAAGCGCGGCCCGACCTAGACCTCGATCTCCGCGACGGCGAGCTCTTCATCGACCAGAAGCCCCTCTGCAAGGCGGAGCACCCGGTCCATGCGGGCGGCAAGCTCAAGATTGTGCGTGGCGATCACGGCGGCCACGCCCGCCTCGCGCACGAGCAGCATCATCTGCTCGAACACGCGCTCGGCGGTCGGCGGGTCGAGATTTCCGGTCGGCTCGTCCGCCAGGAGAACCTTCGGCCCGTTCGCAACGGCCCGGGCGATCGCCACCCGCTGCTGCTCGCCTCCGGAGAGTTGCGCGGGGCGGTGATTGCGGCGTTCTTCCAGGCCGAGAGCATCGAGAAGCGCCTTCGCCCTCGCGGCGGCGTCGGCCCGGCTCTTGCCGAGGATGAGTTGCGGCAGGACGACGTTTTCCAGCGCGCTGAACTCCGGCAGGAGATGATGGAACTGATAGACGAAGCCGACATCGCTGCGGCGCATGCGGGTCCGCTCGTTGTCGTTGAGTTGACCGCAATCGACGTCATTGATGACGACGGCGCCGCTGTCCGGCTTTTCCAGGAGACCCGCGATCTGCAGAAGGGTCGACTTGCCGGCGCCGGATGGACCGAGCAGCGCCACGGTCTCGCCCGCGTAGAACGAGGCCGTCGCGCCCTTCAAAACATCGATGCGGCGGCTGCCTTGCGTGAAGCCGCGATGCAGCCGTTCGAGGCGGAGCACGGGAATGCGTTCGCTGTCCAATGCGGTCCCCTACTCGTAACGCAAGGCTTCGACGGGATCGAGCCGGGAGGCCCGCCAGGACGGATAGAGCGTCGCGAGGATCGAGAGCACCAGCGCCATGATGACGACGGTCGCGGTTTCGCCCGTGTCCATGTCGGCCGGCATCTTCGAGAGATAGTAAAGCTCCGGCGAGAACAGCTCGGTGTCGGTGAGCCAGCCGATGAACTCGCGCAAGGATTCGATGTTGACGCACACGAGCACGCCGAGCACGAGGCCTGCGACCGTGCCGACGATGCCGATGGCGGCGCCGGTGATGAAGAAGATGCGCATCACCGAGCCGCGCGACGCGCCCATGGTGCGCAGGATGGCAATGTCGTGCCCCTTGTCCTTCACGAGCATGATGAGGCCGGAGATGATGTTGAGGGCCGCGACCAGGACGATCAGCGTCAGAATCAGGAACATCACGTTGCGCTCGACTTGAAGCGCGGTGAAGAAGGTCGCGTTCCGTTGGCGCCAGTCGCTGATATAGACGCCGGGACCGCCGGCTTCCGCGACTTTCGGCCCGAGCTTTTCCACCTCATCGGGCGAATCGAGCACCACTTCGAGCACCGTGACGCTGTTCGGCTGATTGAAATAGCGCTGCGCCTCGTTGAGCGGCATGAAGAGAATGCTTGAATCGTATTCCGACATGCCGATCTCGAAGATGGCGACGACCGGATAGCGCTTTACCCGGGGCGCGGTGCCGAGCGCCGTCGATGCGCCGCGCGGGCTTAAGAGAGAGACTTCATCGCCGACACGCACGTTGAGAGCGTTCGCAAGGCGGCTGCCCAAGGCGACGCCGGGGGCGGTATCGAAGCCGTCAAGCGTGCCGAAACGAATGTTCTCGCCGACCGCCTTGAGCTTTTTCAGGTCTGCCTCGCGCAAGCCCCGCACGAGCGCGCCACCGGACGTGTTCGGGGTCGAGATCATCACCTGCCCTTCGACCAGCGGCAGCGCCATCTTCACGCCTTGCACCTTGCGGACACGCTCGCTCACCTGATCGAAGTCGGAGAAATTGCCGAGGCTGTGCACGACGACATGGCCATTCAGGCCGAGCATCTTGTCGAAGAGTTCTTGGCGAAAGCCGTTCATCACGGCCATGACGATAATGAGGGTTGCCACGCCGAGCATGATGCCGATGAAGGAGAAGCCGGCAATGACGGAGATGAAGCCCTCTTTGCGCCGGGCGCGGAGGTAGCGCAGCGCCACCAGCCACTCGAAGGGTGCGAAAGCGCGTGTGCGGCTTTCCGTGCTCATGCAGCCTCCTTGCGCGCCGTTTCGGCTTCGCTCACGAGCCGATTGAGAGCGGCCTCTGGGCTCAGGCTTATCTTCTCGCCGCCCGCGCGGCGCTTGAGCTCGACCTCGCCGGCTAAAACGCCCTTCGGCCCGACAATCAGCTGCCAGGGCAGTCCGATCAGGTCGAACGTAGCAAATTTTGCTCCGGCGCGGTCGTCGCGATCATCGTAAAGGACGCTCAATCCGGCCTGCTCGAGCTTCGCATAGAGATCCTCGCAGGCGCCATCCGTGCCGGAATCCCCGGATTTCAGGTTGATCAGTCCGACATCGAAGGGCGCCACCGCTTGCGGCCAGATGATGCCGGCCGCGTCGTGGGAGGCCTCGATGATGGCGCCAACCAGCCGTGATACGCCGATGCCATACGATCCCATCTGCACCGTGACGAGACCGCCGTCCGGACCTTGCACGCGGGCGCCCATCGGCTCGGAGTACTTGGTGCCGAAGAAGAAAATATGGCCAACCTCGATGCCGCGGGCCGTTACGCGGTCCTGCTCGGGCATCGCCGCGAACTGCGCGGCATCGTGCTTTTCCGAGGTCGCTGCGTAGTCGCTCGTCCAGTCCCGGATCAACGGCGTGAGATCGGCGTCGTAATCGAGATCCGGGCTTGGGGGCTGCATGCCGAGATAGTTGCGATGGCAGTAGACCTCGCTCTCGCCGGTCTCGGCGAGGATAATGAACTCGTGGCTGAGATCGCCGCCGATTGGGCCAGTGTCGGCCGCCATGGGGATCGACTTCAAGCCCATGCGCGCAAAGGTGCGCAGATAAGCGACGAACATCTTATTGTAGGATTTACGCGCGTCCTCAGTGGTGAGATCGAAGGAGTAAGAATCTTTCATGAGGAACTCGCGACCGCGCATGACGCCGAAGCGCGGCCTGATCTCGTCGCGGAATTTCCATTGGATATGGTAGAGGATGCGCGGCAGGTCCTTGTAGGA
>DASQLK010000181.1:0-4871 GCA_035630055.1 Methyloceanibacter sp.
GAACGGCCCGTCATAGCGCCGTGGAGTGCCGAGCCCGGGTCCGAGTGCCCCGGTCATCTCGCCGATGATGCCTACCGCGACCACGAGCACCACGAGCGGCGCATTCACGCCCGCGACGAAGGCGAGAGGCAGATAGAGCGCGGCGTCTGCAACGACGTCGCTCACTTCGTTCAGCACTGCGCCGCGCACGCTCGCGAGCCCATGCTCGCGCGCAAGCATGCCGTCGATGGCATTCAGCGCCATCCGCACGAGGAGCGTGACGGGAAGAAGAAGCAACGGCCATTTGGAGGCCGGCAGTATCGCGAGCCAGGTGCCGTGGGCGACACTCATAAAAAGCGCCGCGAGCGTGACCGCGTTCGCGGTGACGCCGAGCCGCGCCAACGCACGGACGAGCGGCCGCAAGAGCGCCTGGAATCGCGGCTTCAGATCGTAGATTGTGGCCAAGGCGCCGAACCCCCACGTGAACGCGCCGCCCCTTGTAAGGCCTTTCGCGGCGACCTTCCAGCGTCGCTTAAGGTGCCGGCGGCTCCGCGGCAGCGGCCTTGGGCTTGCCCGCCTTTTCGTCGACCTTCGCCAGAAGCTCCTCGGCCTTCGGCAGAATGCCGGCGACGATCGTCTTCACGCCGTTCGCGTTGGCGTGGATGCCGTCGCCTTGCATCATGCCGTCGGTGAGCGCCGCGCCTTGCAAGAAGAAGGGATAGAACACAAGATCGTATTCCTTCGCGAGATCGGCGAACACCGCGCGGAATTCTTCGGTGTAGGCCTTACCCATGTTGCGCGGCGCCTCCATGCCGGCCAACAGGATCGGCAGCCCCCTCGCCTGCACCTGCGTGATGATCTTCGTGAGAGACGCTTTCGTCTGTTCCGGCGGCACGCCTTGCAGCGCGTCGTTCCCGCCAAGCTCGATGATCACCGCATCTGCGTTCTCAGGCAGCGCCCAGTCGAGCCGCTTGAGCCCGGCCGCCGCCGTGTCGCCCGACACGCCTGCGTTCACGATCGTCACATCGTGGCCCTTCGCCTTCAGCGCCATTTCGAGCTGCGCGGGAAACGAGTCGCCTTCCGGCAAGCCGTAGCCTGCAACCAGGCTGTCGCCGAGCGCCACGATGGTTGTGGGAGATGCTTCTGCGTTCGAACTCACCATTCCAAAACCGCTCCCGAACAATGTTGCGGCGACGACAACGCAAGCTGTCACATGAAGTTTCATTTTTTCGACCCGATTGCCCTTCTCTATTGCTGCCTCACATGCCACATCTGGCCTCACGCATGGATCAAACTCTCAAAAACGCAAAAGCCACATCCGCGATCAAACTCGAAGATGTGCATGTCACCCTGCCGTCGCGCGCCGGTCCCGTCACGATTCTGCGCGGCGTCGACCTCGACGTCCCGACCGGCGATGCCGTCGCCATTGTCGGCCCGAGCGGATCGGGAAAATCCACGCTTCTCATGGTCATGGCCGGCCTCGAACGCGCCACGGAAGGCCGCGTCTGCGTCGTCGGCGCCGACTATGCCGGTCTTGACGAGGATGCGCTCGCCAAGCTCCGCGCTGCGAATATTGGGATTGTGTTCCAATCCTTCCACCTCGTTCCGACCATGACGGCGATCGAAAATGTCGCACTGCCGCTTGAGTTCCTGGACGACGGCGAAGCCTTTGCCAAGGCGCGCGACGCGCTTTCCGAGGTCGGGCTCTCCCATCGCGAGACCCATTTCCCCGGCCAGCTTTCCGGCGGCGAACAGCAGCGCGTCGCCATCGCCCGCGCGCTTTCGACGCGGCCGAGCCTCATTCTCGCCGACGAACCGACCGGCAATCTCGATCTCAGCACCGGCGAGCAGGTGATGGATCTTCTTTTCACCCTGAAGGAGCGCACGGCCGCGACCCTCCTCCTCATCACGCACGACCACAACCTCGCCAAGCGCTGCGATCGCATCGTCAGCGTCGCCGATGGCCGTATCGTGACGCCCGCCAAGAAGCGCGCCCGCGCATCGTGACGATCGCCGCCGCCACAGCACCGTCCCGAGCGCCATCGAGGCTTCCTCTCAGCCTGACCATCGCCATGCGCGAGCTGCGCTCCGGCGTCGGCGGGCTGACCGTCTTCGTCTTCTGCATCGCGCTTGGTGTCGCCGCCGTCGCCGCCATCGGCTCCCTTGCCGCTTCTTTCGAGGCTGCGCTCGCGCAGCAGGGCCGCCTCCTCGTCGGCGGCGATCTCTCCTTCGAGCTCGTGCATCGCCGCGCGAACACGGATGAGCGCGCAGGCCTCGACGCGCAAGGCGCGGTCAGCGAGTCCGCCGGCTTCCGCGCCATGGCCCGCGCCCAAGGCAAGTCCGCCCTCGTCGAGGTCAAGGCCGTCGATGCTGCTTTTCCCCTCTACGGCGCGGTGAACGTGCTCAAGCCCGCAGGCGCCGGCACGCCCTGGCGCGAGGCAGGCGTGGTTCTAGTGGAACAGCCGTTGCTTGATCGCCTCGGCCTCAAGGTCGGCGACAGCCTCACCATCGGCGAGACCGATGTCACGGTGGGCGGCATCCTCGGCGCGCAGCCCGACCGCCTCGCCGATCGCCTCGCCTACGGCCCGCGCATGCTCATGTCCCTCGACACTCTCGACCGCACCGAGCTCGTGCAGCCCGGCAGCCTCGTCCGCTGGACCTATCGCCTCAAGCTCCCCAACGATGCAGGCCAGAGCAAGGAGGCGCTCACCGAAGCGCGCAACGCTATCCAGACAAAATTCCCGCAAAGCGGCTTCGCCATCAACGACTGGACCGATCCTGCGCCCTCGCTCCGCCGCGATGCGCAGCGCTTCACGCAGTTCATCTCCTTCGTCGGCCTCACCGCGCTGCTCTTGGGCGGTATCGGCGTCGGCAACGCCATCCAGAGCTATATGGCCAAGAAGCGCGACATCATCGCGACCTTCAAATGCCTCGGCGCGACGAGCTCGCTCGTGCTCAAGGTCTACATGATCCAGGCCGTGCTGCTCGCAAGTATCGGCATCGCCATCGGCCTCCTTATCGGCGCGCTCGCGCCCGCGATCTTCGCCAATCTCTATGCCGACGCGCTTCCCATCGCGCTCGCCACCGAGCCGCATCTCTGGCCGCTCGTCACCGCGGCGCTTGCGGGCATCCTCACCATGGTGCTCTTCGTGCTCTGGCCCTTGGGGCGCGCGAGCCGCATCTCCCCCGCCGTCCTCATGCGCGCGCACCTTTCCGACGAGGGCCAGCGCTCCTCGCTCGGCTTCGCGCTCGGCTCGCTTGCCGCAGGCGCCGCTTTGTTCGCCGTCGCCATCGCGGCGTCCGACGAGCGCATCATTACGGCGTCCATCTCCGCCGGCATCGTCGTCGCCTTCTTGTTGCTGCTCGCCTTCGGCTACGGCGTGCAGAAGCTTGCAAGCCGCATGCGCCGCACGCGTCCACCCGCCTGGGCGCTCGCGCTCGCGAGCATCGGCGGCCCCGGTTCCCTCGCCCGCTCCGTCACGGTGTCGCTCGGCCTCGGCCTCGGGCTCCTCGTCGCCGTCGGCTTGATCCAACGCTCCCTCACCGCCGAGATCCAGGGCAACATCATCGCCGATGCACCGGCGTATTATTTCCTCGACGTCGATGCTGGCGACGTCGCCGCGTTCAAGGACACGATCAAAACGAACGTGCCCGACGCCAAGGTCGACGACGCGCCGATGCTGCGCGGCCGTATCGTGGCGATCAAGGGCGTGCCGGCCGACAAGATCCAGCTTGGCCCCGAGCAGCGCTGGGTGCTCTCCGGCGACCGCGGCCTCACCTACACCGAGACCGTGCCGGGCGCGTCGACCATCGTCGCGGGCGAGTGGTGGTCGAAGGACTATAAGGGCGAGCCGCTCGTCTCCTTCGACGACGAGATCGCCAAGGGCCTCGGCCTCAAGCTCGGCGACAAGGTCACCGTCAACATTCTCGGCCGCAACGTCGAGGCGAAGGTGGCAAGCTTGCGCAAGATCGATTGGGAGTCGCTCGCCATCAACTTCGTCATGGTGTTTTCGCCGAACACGCTGGAAGCCGCGCCCCACCGCGTTCTGACCACGCTGGAGCTGCCGAAAGGCACGAGCGCCGAGGCCGAGGGCAAGCTCGTGCAGGCGCTCGCCGACCGCTTTCCCCTCGTCACCGCGATCAAGGTCAGCGACATCGTCGATGCCGCGCGCGTCCTCCTCGGCAAGCTCATGACCGCGATCAGCGTGACGGCGGGCTTCGTCCTTCTGATCGGCGCGGCCGTGCTCGCCGGCGCGGTCGCCGCCGGCCAGCAGCGCCGCAAATATCTCGCCGTCCTCTATAAGACGCTGGGCGCCACCCGCGGCCGTATCATTCGCGCCGAGCTCCTCGAATTCGGCCTGCTCGGCTTCGCCACGGCCATTCTGGCGGTCATCCTCGCCACCCTGACCGCCTGGGCGCTCTGCAAATGGGCGTTTGACGTGGAATTCGTCTTCTCCCCCCGCGCCGCGGCGGAGACCGTAGGCCTGGCGCTAGCCCTCGTGCTTAGCGTCGGCGCGCTCGCCACCTGGCGCGTGCTGTCGGCAAAAGCCGCCCCTTATCTGCGCTCAGAATAGGGATTTCCGATCAGGCTGCCATGCTCCCTTAATCTTGCAGAGCTAAGGATTAACCCCCATATTCACAGCCAATTCGGCTTTCTTCTAAGCGACTAAGGGAGAGGATTCTCTAACATGGCGGAACTCGATAGACGTTACGCGCAAGGCACCGCGACGGGCCGCACCGAGGTCGGCGTGATCGACCAGGGCCTCCGCGCCTATATGCTCCGCGTCTACAACTACATGGCCTCCGGCGTCGCGATCACCGGCGTTGTCGCCTATCTGGTCTACGCCATGGCGGTGGTCCAGACCGACGCGGGCACCCAGCTCACGGCGTTC
>DASQLK010000182.1:0-3435 GCA_035630055.1 Methyloceanibacter sp.
CCGCATCGCGCATGCGGTCGCGACAGCATGCGGCCCGCCACCCGACACGCCGATGACGGCGCATCTTTGCACGCCAAGCCTATCGGCGAGCGCGACGACATCGGCGGCGATGTCCTTGAGAGAGGAGGCATGGCGAAAATCGGAGAGCCCGTAGCCCGGCCGCTCCGGCGCGATCAGGCGCAGGCCCCGCTCCCGCGCGGCCTCGTCCGTAAGCGCGAACATGAAGCGCGAGCCTGGCGTCCCATGCAGCGCGAGGACGGGCAGCCCCGCCGGGTCGCCATATTCCGCGTAGCCGATGACGCGGCCATCCGGGAGCCGGAAGGACAACGAGCGAGACGTCGGCGCGGGATCGGGCGTTGCGTCCATCGCGGGGGCAGCCCTAGGCGGCGCCGTCAGTCGCAGCCGATGATGATGTTGGTGGGGTTGATCATCAGGTTGACGACCTTGCCCTCATAGAGGCCAAGGCTTTCCAGCGCGGCGATCGTCACGCTCGCTTCAAGCGTCACATCTCCCGCAATCGCGACATAAACGATCGCCGTGACCGCCCCTTTGCGGATCTCCATGATCTTGCCGCTGATGACATTGCCGGTGCTGAGCTTCATGGCTGCCTCAAGGAATTGATCAGCTGAGATTACCGCAAAAGCGCTGGATGCGGCGACAGGCCTCCTCCAGCGACTTGATGCCCGTCGCATAGGAGATGCGGAAGAAGGGCGACAGGCCGAACGCCGCGCCATGCACGACGGCAACGCCCTCCTCTTGTAGGAGCGCCGTGGCGAACACCTCGTCGTTCTCGATCGTGACGCCTTCGCGTGTCGTCTTGCCGATGCAGCCCTCGCAGGACGGATAGACATAGAACGCCCCTTCCGGCGTCGGGCAATGCAGCCCCTTCGCCTGATTGAGCATGGAGACGACGAGGTCACGTCGCTCTTGGAACGACTTGCGCCAATCCTTGAGGAAATCCTGCGGCCCGCGCAACGCTTCCAGCGCGGCCCATTGGCTGATCGAGCAAGGGTTGGACGTCGACTGCGACTGCAAGGTGGCGATGGCCTTGATAAGGGGCGCAGGTCCGCCGGCGTAGCCGATGCGCCAGCCCGTCATCGAATAGGCCTTGGAGACGCCGTTCAACGTCAGCGTGCGGTCCTTCAGCTTCGGCTCGACCTCGGCGGGCGTGCTGAACTGAAAGCCGTCATAGACGAGGTGCTCATAAATGTCGTCGGAGAGGATCCAGACCTGTTCGTGCTTCAGGAGCACGTCGGTCAGCGCCTTGATCTCGTCGCGCGTATAGGCGGCGCCGGTCGGATTCGATGGCGAGTTGAAGATGAACCATTTCGTCTTCGGCGTGATCGCCGCTTCCAATGCCGCGGGCGTCAGCTTGAAGTCATCTTCAAACTTTGCATGGACGATGACCGGCTCCGCTCCCGCAAGCAGAACGATGTCGGGATAGCTCACCCAATAGGGCGATGGGATGATCACCTCGTCGCCGGGATCGAGCGTCGCGAGCAGCGCGTTGTAGAGCACCTGCTTGCCGCCGCTGCCGACGGTGATCTCGGCCGGCTTGTAGACGAGACCGTTCTCGCGCTGGAACTTCTCTGCGATCGCCTGCTTCAGCTCGGGAATGCCGTCCACCGCGGTGTACTTGGTCTCGCCGCGCTTGATCGCCTCGACCGCCGCGTCCTTGATATTGTCCGGCGTATCGAAGTCCGGCTCGCCGGCGCCGAGGCCGATGACGTCGAACCCGGCCGCCTTCATTTCGCGTGCCTTGTTCGTAATCGCCATGGTCGGAGATGGCTTGACCCGTTCGAGGGTGCGGGCAACCAGTCCCATCTCTATCTCCTGGAAAAACGCGTTGGTGAGGCGGGCGCACCCTAAGCGGGCGCGTGCACCGCCGCAAGCGCCGGTGCCCAGGAAATTTACGTGAAGACACGATGTCGCAAAAAAACAGCGCGGCCCTACGGACCGCGCTGCCACTCTAACTCAGTCAAAGAGAGACTAAGCGGCCTCTCTGTTGAGCTGGCTTTCCGCCAATTTGCTGAGAAGCTGGTCGGCCTTGTACTCCTGGTCCAGCGTCTGCTGGAGGAGGCTCGCAGCGTCCTTGTTGCCGAGCTGATTGGCCCAGGCGATCAGCGTGCCGTAGCGCGAGATCTCGTAATGCTCGACGGCTTGGGCGTCGGCGATCATGCCAGCGTCGCGGACATCGGGATCCTTGGAGTCCTTGATGCCCTCCTCGCCTTCCTTGATGATGCCTTCGATGGCGGGGCAGGTCTCGCCCTTCGCCTTCTCGCCAAACAACTCGAAGACCTGCTCGAGACGCTCCACCTGGCCCTCGGTCTCCTTCAAATGGTCCTCGAATGCCTTCCGCAGCTTGGCGGAGTCGGCCTTCTTGGCCATTTTCGGCAGCGCCTTCACGATCTGCTTTTCGGCGTAATAGATATCCTTGAGGTGGTGGATGAAGAGATCCTCCAACGATTTCATAGCGGTCATGACGCGTTTGCTCCTTGGGATTAATTGAATGGCCGCGGACGGATCGCGGCGCGCCGCGCCGCAGGTGGGAATGTCCGCTGTGGAGGGGTAACGGCCTGCCCCCTCACCGGTTCCCGGAAGGCCCTGAAACCACTCATTTCAGCCACAGTTCTGCGAATACTCATGCGAGAGGCCGATCCATGCTACTGACACTGATTGCAGTGATCATCGCCGTGATCTATTTCCGGCGTAGCCATCGCAACCGCATCGCCATGCGGCGAAGCGGGAGGAGGGTGTGATGCTCGAACGCCTATATCCCCAGATTTGCCGCTGTTCCCGCGCATGCGCGCGGCACGGCTGGAAAGCGTCGCTCGTGGGCGTCATGGCCCTGCTCGGCGTGATTTCCACCGGAGACGCCATCGATCCTCCGGCGGACCGGACCCCGTTGCCCTGGGATAATTCCGCGCAGGCGACACCGGAGGTACGCCGCCTCGGTGTGAGCGCCACGCTGCTCTCTGCCGAGGACGGCCAGGCCGCCAAGCCCGCCACGCTGACAAACGCCAAATCCAATGTCGCGAAGAAGGCGGCTCAGAACCTCGAACTCGGCGATGTCGCCATCGGCGACACCGTGACCGTCACCACCGCCGACGGCCTGTCTCAGGTCTACATGGTCACCGGCCGCGAAGCCGCAGCGGTAAATCAGGGCGCCGGAATGGCAACGGCCGAGGCCAAGCCGCATTCGGAAGCCTGCGTGCCGTTGGAGTCCGTTGCCGGCTCGCTTCGTCTCATCCTCGAGACGATCCATGCGGGCAAGACGCCGCCCGCCCCCAGCATCGAGCAAAGACTCTAGCGTCACTCATCCGTACGGGAGGCCACGCGCGTCCTAACGCTTGCGTTGCGGCTTCTTTTGCTCGGGCGGTGGCGGCGCCTCGGCCGCAGGTGCCGGTTCGGCCGGCGGCAGTCCCGCACGCGGTG
>DASQLK010000183.1:0-3779 GCA_035630055.1 Methyloceanibacter sp.
GAGGAAAACTTCCATGGCTATTTCTGGAGCGACCGCTGCGCCGCCGGCAGCAAGCCAAAGGGGCTTAGCGCGGTCGAGACCAAGAGCTACGAGCGCTACGGCGTTCCCGGGCTTTGGCAGGCGTGGGGTAAATTCCACGACCGCTTCAACGTGGACAAGGAATCCAACGAGCCGAACCGGTTCGGCTGGATCGTTGAGATCGACCCGCTCGACACGAAGTCGGTGCCGGTGAAGCACACCGCACTCGGGCGGTTCCGCCACGAGGGCGCCGAGTGCATCATCAACAAGGATGGCCGCGCCGTTGTCTATTGCGGTGACGACGGGCGCTTCGAGTACGTCTACCGCTTCATCTCAGCCGGCCGCTTCGAACCGGCGGACCGCGCGGCGAACATGCGGCTCCTGAGCGACGGCACCTTATCGGTTGCGAAGTTTCATGCCGACGGCCGCCTGGAGTGGATGCCGCTCGTCTTCGGGCAAGGCCCGTTGACGCCGGAGAATGGGTTCGCAAGCCAAGCCGACGTGCTGATCGATGCGCGGCTCGCGGCAGATCAACTCGGCGCGACACGCATGGACCGCCCCGAGGACGTGCAGCCCAATCCTGTGACCGGCCGCGTCTACGCGCTGCTGACCAACAACGCGGAGCGGGAGCCTGGCGAGGAGGACGCAGCCAATCCGCGCGCCGAGAACGCGTTCGGCCATATCATCGAAATGATTCCGCCCGATGGCGATCACGCCGCGGACAGCTTCGCCTGGGATATCCTCGTGCGCTGCGGCGAGCCCGCCGTCGCCGCGGTCGGCGCGGTCTGGAATCCTGCAACCTCCGCCGACGGCTGGTTTGCCTGTCCCGACAATGCTGCGGTGGACAGAGATGGCCGGCTTTGGATCAGTACGGACCAGGGCGACCCCTGGCCCACGCGACGCGCGGACGGCCTTTACGCCCTGGAGACGAACGGCGCGCTGCGGCGGACGCCCAAGCTGTTCTTCCGCGCGCCGGTCGGCGCCGAAGTCTGCGGCCCTTGCTTCACTCCGGACGGCGAGACCCTGTTCGTGGCGGTGCAGCACCCGGGCACGGACGGGACGGACCGCTACAAGGGATTCGAGCGCGCCTCGACCTTCGAGGATCCCGCGACGCGATGGCCGGATTTCGACCCCGCCATGCCGCCGCGACCGTCGGTCCTTGTCATCACCAAGAAGGGCGGCGGCAAGATCGCCTGACACCAGGCTTCTTGAAAAAGCCTTGGCTGCGTGCGACCTAGCGGTAGTTCCACAAGCGTTGATTCTGTCTGGCGGCCGCATGCGCCCTTTGCGCTTTCGCGTCCCCATGAGAGGCGATCGGTGTCCAAGCGCAACGTCACAAAGGCGGCATCCCGCGATCTTTTCGCCAAGCTGGATGACGAGCCAAAGGCCCGCAGCAAGAAGGCGGTGAAGGCCGTTCCCTCGCGCGCCCGCGGGGGCAGCGCCGAGGACGCCTATACGGCCGCCGACATTGAGGTGCTGGAGGGCCTGGAACCGGTTCGCCGGCGGCCGGGCATGTATATCGGCGGCACGGACGAGAAGGCGATGCATCACCTCTTCGCCGAGGTGCTGGACAACGCCATGGACGAGGCGGTCGCCGGCCATGCGAGCCGCATCGAGGTCAATCTCGATGCCGAGGGCTATCTCACGGTGACGGACAATGGGCGCGGCATCCCCGTCGATCCGCACCCCAAGTTCAAGAAGAAATCCGCGCTCGAGGTCATCATGACCACGCTGCACGCCGGCGGAAAGTTCGACTCCAAAGTCTATGCCACGAGCGGCGGGCTGCACGGGGTCGGCGTTTCGGTCGCCAACGCGCTGTCGGAGACGCTGGAGGTGGAGGTCGCGCGCGGGCAGAAGCTCTATCGGCAAACCTATACGCGCGGGGCTCCGGACGGGCCTGTCAAAAATCTAGGGCCGATCAAGAACCGGCGCGGCACGGAAGTTCGCTTCCGGCCCGACCACAAAATCTTCGGCAAGGGCGCGGCGTTCAAGCCGGCGCGCCTGTTCCGCATGGCGCGCTCCAAAGCCTATCTCTTCCGCGGCGTCGAGATCCGCTGGTCTTGCGCAAAGGCGGCGCTCGCAGGCGACAGCGAGACGCCGGAGAAGGCCGAGCTTCGGTTTCCTGGCGGGCTGAAGGACTTTCTTGCCGATCGCATCGCGGGACAGACCTCCGTCACCAACGACATGTTCGCCGGTCGCATCGAGAAGGCGCAAGGCCACGGCTCGGTGGAGTGGGCGATCGCGTGGATCGCGAGCGACGACGGCTTCATGAGCTCGTATTGCAACACGGTGCCGACGCCGGATGGCGGCACCCATGAGGCGGGGTTGCGCGCGGCGCTGATGAAGGGCTTGCGCGCGTATGGCGAGCTCACGGGCAACAAGCGCGTGGCCCAGATCACCGCCGATGACGTGCAGGGGACGGCGGCGGCCATGCTGTCCGTCTTCATCCGCGAGCCGGAGTTCCAGGGCCAGACCAAGGACAGGCTCGCAACGCAGGAAGCCGCGCGCATCGTCGAGAACGCCGTGCGCGACGCCTTCGATCATTGGCTCACGGGCCATCCGAACCAGGCCGGCCAGCTCCTCGACTGGGTGATCGACCGCTCCGAGGAGCGCTTGCGGCGGCGCAAGGAGAAAGAGGTCGGGCGGCAGACCGCCACGCGCAAGCTGCGTCTCCCCGGTAAGCTGGCCGACTGCGCCGTGAGCGCGGCGAAAGGCACCGAGATCTTCATCGTCGAGGGTGATTCCGCCGGCGGCAGCGCGAAGCAGGCGCGCGACCGCGCGACGCAAGCGGTGCTGCCCTTGCGCGGCAAGATCCTGAACGTGGCAAGCGCAAGCTCGTCCAAGCTCGCCGACAATCAGCTCTTGAGCGATCTGGTGCAGGCGCTCGGCTGTGGCACGGGCACGCGCTACCGCGAGGAGGATCTGCGCTACGAGCGGGTCGTCATCATGACGGACGCCGATGTCGACGGCGCGCATATCGCATCGCTCCTCATCACCTTCTTCTACCAGGAGATGAAAGGCCTGATCGACAGCGGCCATCTGTTCCTTGCGGTGCCGCCGCTCTACCGCCTGAGCCAGGGCGGGAAGACGCTCTATGCGCGCGACGACGCGCACAAGGACGAACTGATGAAGTCCGAGTTCAACGGCCGCGGCAAGGTCGAGGTGAGCCGCTTCAAGGGTCTTGGCGAGATGCCCATGAAGCAGCTGAAAGAGACCACCATGGACCCGTCGGTGCGCACGCTGCTCCGGGTCGACATCACCGAGGACGACCGTGTCGTCACCGGCGAGATTGTCGACCAGCTCATGGGCAACAAGCCAGAGGCGCGGTTCCGCTTCATCCAGGAACGGGCGGCGTTCGCGACCCCGGAAGAGCTCGACATCTGACGCGAGGGCTCCCGTCCAGACCAGCGATTTTCCCGCGTGAATGTGCTGAATTAATCACGTTTTCGGCCGAACCGGGCGCATTTGCCCCTTGCGCGTGAGGGGGGCCCGCCTTATTTGAAGGGAGACCTGTTGCGACCGGTCCAAATCTCCCGGGTACGCAATATTGAGTAAGCTTGCGCACAGGCTGCGAATCGTTGCAGCAAATACCCTGCGCCCATCAGAAAGAAAGAACGTGCGAGGCGCGTTTGCTCCTCGCAATTTTGCTAGCGCATGACATTTACTGAACTTGGCTTAAGCCCCAAAGTTTTATCGGCCGTCACCTCTGCCGGCTACGAGACCCCCACCCCGATCCAGCGCCAAGCCATCCCGCCGGCCAT
>DASQLK010000184.1:0-9335 GCA_035630055.1 Methyloceanibacter sp.
CCGCGCCGCTGGAGGCGACCGCCCTCACCCTCACCCACATCGCGCAAGGCGGCATCTACGATCACCTCGGCGGCGGCTTCTCGCGCTGCACCGTGGACGACCGCTGGCTCGTGCCGCATTTCGAAAAGATGCTGTACGACAACGCGCTCCTTGTCGGGCTCCTGACGGAAGCGTGGCGCGAGCAGAAGACGCCGCTCTTCGCACAGCGCATCGAAGAGACGATCGACTGGCTCTTGCGCGAGATGACGGTGGAAGGCGGCGGCTTCGCCGCATCGCTCGACGCCGACAGCGAAGGCGAGGAAGGCAAGTTCTATGTGTGGTCTCTCGCCGAGATCGAAGAGGTGCTCAGCGTCGATGCCGCGAAGCTGTTCGCAGAGATCTACGGCGTGACGCCGGAAGGGAATTTCGAAGGCCACAATATTCTCAATCGCCTCGGCGCGCTCGCCCTGCGCGACCATGAGACGGAAGCCACTCTCGCCGAGATGCGGGCAACGCTGCTGTCGCGGCGCGACGGCCGCGTGCGGCCAGGCTTCGACGACAAGGTGCTTGCGGACTGGAACGGGCTGATGATCGCAGCGCTCGCCAACGCTGCGGACGCGTTCGGCCGCGACGACTGGCTCATTGCCGCGAAGGCCGCCTTCGATTTCGTCCGTACGCGGATGGTGCAGGGGACGCGCCTCATGCATGCCTATCGCGACGGCACGGCGAAGGCGCCGGCGACCGCGACGGACTACGCCAACATGATCCACGCTGCGCTCGCGCTTGCGAATGTCAGCAGCGATGCCGCGTATATTACGCAGGGGAAGGCGTGGGTGGACGTGCTCGATACGCATTACTGGTCGGCGGAGCATGGCGGCTATTATCTCACCGCGGACGACACCACCGATCTCATCGTGCGGCCCTTAAGCGCGCATGACGACGCGACACCGAACGCGAATGCGACGATGGTTTCCAATCTCGCGGCGCTCGCGGTGTGGACGGGCGAGACGCGCTATCGCGAACGCGCGGAAGGCATCCTGCGCGCGTTCCTTGCGGCGCTCGCCGAGAACATCGTCGGCCATACCGGATTGCTCACCGGGCTGCTCGAACTGACGGCGCCGGCGCAGATCGTGATCGTCGTGCCGGAGGGCGGCGATGCACGCGACATGCGGCGCGCGCTCCGGGACGTGTCGCTGCCGGGCGCGGTGGTGATGGAGGTGAGGGACGGGGCGACTCTCGCCGAGAATTCGCCGGCTTATGGCAAGCGCGCGATCGACGGCAAGGCGACCGCCTATGTGTGCATCGGCCCGCAATGCTCCGCGCCGGTCATGGATGCTGCGGGGCTGGTGGCGGCCGTGCGGGCAGGGCGGGGAGTTAGTGGTCTTTAGAGTCGTCCTGAAGCGGCCGCCGACGACGGCCCTCGAAGGATGGGCAGAGCGGGGCGGATTTCATCCTTCGAGGCTCGCTGCGCGAGCACCTCAGGATGACGGGATACCTCGCTGCGCGTTGGCCTCAGGATGACGGGGCATTTCTCGACTTCGGGCGACGTTTGGACAAGGCGCTGATGCGTTCCCAATTCAATTGGATTAGCGCTTCTTTCTTCTCGTGGCTCCAGCCCTTTAACTTTCGTTCGGCAGCAATCGCGTCCGTTATCCGATCAAAGTGCTCAGACCATACAAGCGTTATGGGGCGACGCGAGACCGTGTAACCGCGGTAGGCGCCGGTATTGTGTTCGGCAATTCGACGCGAAAGATCGTCACCCGTAGCGCTGCCGATATAAAAGGATCCATCGGCACAGCGAAGCATGTAGACGAAGCAGCCCATGACCACGTCATCCTGAGGTGGCCGCCGAAGGCGGCCCTCGAAGGATGGGCCAGAGCGGGGCGGATGTCATCCTTCGAGGCTCGCTACGCGAGCACCTCAGGATGACGGCAGGATTTGCGGCGGTCACAGCTGGAGCGTACTGCGCATCCTTCGACGCTCGCTTGCGCGAGCACCTCAGGACGACGACGTGCTTGAGCTTCTGGCCAAGCCAGCGCAGACGTGCAGCCAGCCAAACGTGGATGGCCGGGACACGTCCGGCCAGGACGAGGCAAAGAGGCTAGCGCGAGGTGAAGCGCTCGCGGAGCTTCTTGAGGCGGGTGACGCTCTTCTTGCGCGATTCCTTGCCGCCGGAAAGCTCCTGATGCGCGGCCTCGGCAAGCGCGACGAGATCCTGATTGGTGAGGACGCCCTTGTCGGCCAGAAGGTCGAGAAGGTGGGTCAGCACGGTCCAGGTGGCGCCGCCGGATTCCTGATCGTCCAAGCTTCGAGCCATCGTTACAACTCCCTTACGTCGTCGAGAACCAAGGTCGTGGCCAGACTAGGCGGCAAAGGTTTCCAACCTCATGCCGAGCGCGCATGACAGAACGATGACAGCCCGCCAAGCCTGGCAACGATACGACGCCAGGCGGGTGGGTTGTCTAGCTCGCCAGCGCCAGGCCGCGCACGGAAGCGGGCGGTGTGCGGTCGCCGTGATCCAGCCACGGGCTCCAGGGCTCGGGCGGGATCAGGGTCTCGCTCATCCAGACCGGGACGATGCGGGCATCCGCCGTCATGCGGCCGATGACGGCGGGCTTGTGCAGATGATGGCTGATGGGGTCCATGGCGACATCGAAGCCGCTCGGGGCGCGTAAGCGCAGGCCCGCGAGCGCGCGGCGCACGCCATCGACCGCGGTCGCGCCTTCGCGCTTCACCGCCTCGCGCCACATGTTGAAGCCGATCCAGGTCGCCTCCATCGGATCGTCGGTGACGACGTTCGGCGCGCCGCAGAACTTGCGCCAGGCGGCGATGAAGGCCCGGTTTTCCGGGGTGGCGATCTCGTGCAAATAAGACCATGCGGCGAGGTGGCCTTCGATCTCGGGGCCGGCGATCGCGGATAGCTCGCTCTCGCCGATGGAGAGCGTCATGGCGGGGAGCGTCTTCGCCTCGATCCCCTGGCGCGCGAGCTCGCGATAGAGATAGATGTTGGCGTCGCCGCTGACGGTGGTGACGATGGCGGCGTCGCCGCCCGCGCCGAAGCGCTTGATCCAGCCGACGGTCTCTTCCCAGTTCTTGTGATTGAAGGGCGTGTAGAACTCGGCGATGTCGGCGGCGGCGACGCCGTGCGCGTCGAGATAGGATTTCAGGATCGCGTTGGTGATGCGCGGATAGACCGTGTCGGTGCCGAGCAGGAAGAAGCGCTTCCGGCCTTGACTGCGGAGATATTCCACCGCGGGGATCGCCTGCTGGCGCGGCGTGGCGCCGAGATAGAAGACGTTCCTCGATTCCTCCTCGCCCTCGTACTGGCTTGGATAGAAGAGGAGGCCGTTCAGATCCTCCACCACCGGCAGCACCGCTTTCCGCGACGCGGACGTCCAGCAGCCGAAGATGGCGGCGACGCCGTGCTCCTCGATGAGGGCGCGCGCCTGGGCGGCATAGAGCTTCGGGTCGGAGCGCGGGTTCATGATGACGGCCTCGAGCGGGCGGCCGAGCAGGCCGCCTTCGGCGTTCACCTGCTCGATCAGCATGACGAGGAGCTCCTGCAAGGGCCGCTCGCTCGCGGTCATGGTGCCGGAGAGGGAATGCAGGATGCCGACCTTGATGGCGCCGTGCTCCAGATCGGCGAAGTAGCGGCCGACGGTGGAGACGATACCTTGCGAGCGGCCGATCAGCTCCTCGGCGGTGCCGAGCACGGACTTGCCGGCGCGGTCGACATGGCCGACGGCGGAGCGGAGATCGGGGAGGGCGCCCGCGATCTCGCCGGCGACGTGGGTGGCGCGCAGCGCGATCGCGTCGAGCTCGACCGTCTGCGCCGTGATCATCTCGCGCAAATGGGCATCGGTCTGGCTGATGCGCGACACGCTTTCCCTGACGCTGGCAAGCGCGGCGGAGGTGGCGGCAACGGCGTCCTGGATGTCGCGCACAAGGGCGGCGATGGCGTCGGTGGCGGTCGCGGTTTCGCCCGCGAGCTTCTTCACGCCGCTTGCGACCACGGCGAAGCCCGCGCCGGATTCGCCCGCGCGCACCGCCTCGATGCTGGCGTTGAGGGCGAGCAGCGAGGTCTGCCGCGCCACGCGCTGAATGAGGCCGACGACCTCGCCGATACGGTCCGCGGCGGCGGCGAGAGCGCGCATGGTGGCATCGGCGGAAACGAGGTCGGAAGCGGCGGTCTCGCTCGCCTGGCGCGAGGCGCCGATCTCGACGGTGGAACGCTTGATGCGGGCGAGGATGTCGCGGGCGGCGCCGGCCACGGCGTGGATATCGTCGGAGGCGGACTCCGCCGCGGCGGACGCATTGGTGACGCGGAGGCTCATATGCTCGTTCCCTTCAGCGAGGTCGGCGGCGGTGTTGCCGATCCGGCCGGAGCCGCTCGTGAAGGCGGTCATTACCTCCTCGACGGCGCCGCGAAAGCGCTTGGTGAAGAAGGAGCGGCCGGCGAGATGGAGGCGCGCCTCCGCCTCGCGGCGGCGCTGATCGACGGCGAGCGCATCGGCCTGGATCACGGTCTCGCGCAGCGCATGCAGCGCACAGGCAAGGTCGGCGAGGGGGCCGGGCGGCGTCTCGGGCAGGATGGCGTAGCGGTCGCCGCCGGCAATCTTCGCCGCGGCGAGGCTGAGCCTGCGCACCCCGCGTTCGATGTGCAACGCGGCAAGGAGGCTTGCGATCAGAGCAAGCACGATGCCGGGGAGAGGGCCAAGCGCAACGGCCGCGGCACATGCGGCCAGGGCGGCGGCAAGAATGGGCCACGCAACCCAGACGCCCGGCAGTCCCTTCGTTGTCAGCCGCATCGTTGATCCCCGCTTTTGCGAGGACGCTACGGCGCAAACATTGAGATAATCTTGCGTAAGTGTTTGATTTGCATGCCCAATATTGCGGCAGGCGTGCCGCTTTATTAGGCTTCACTCGCTAGAGATGAGACGCGCAACCCTAAGTGTTCATGGAATCGAAGAATTCGCCGTTGCTCTTGGTCTGGCGCAGCTTGTCGATGAGGAACTCGATCGCGTCCTGGGTGCCCATCGGGTTCAGGATGCGGCGGAGCACGTACATCTTCTTGAGCTGATCTGCGGCGACAAGAAGCTCTTCTTTCCGCGTGCCGGAGCGGGCGATATCGATCGCGGGGAAGATGCGCTTGTCGGCAACCTTGCGGTCGAGAACGATTTCCGAGTTACCGGTGCCCTTGAACTCCTCGAAGATGACCTCGTCCATGCGGCTGCCGGTGTCGATCAGGGCGGTGGCGATGATCGTCAGCGAGCCGCCTTCCTCGATGTTGCGGGCGGCGCCGAAGAAGCGCTTCGGGCGCTGCAGCGCATTCGCGTCCACGCCGCCGGTCAGCACCTTGCCGGACGACGGCACCACGGTGTTGTAGGCGCGGCCAAGGCGCGTGATGGAGTCGAGCAGAATGACGACGTCGCGCTTGTGCTCGACAAGGCGCTTCGCCTTCTCGATCACCATCTCGGCGACCTGAACGTGGCGCACCGCGGGCTCGTCGAAGGTGGACGAGATGACCTCGCCATGCACCGAACGCTGCATGTCGGTGACTTCCTCGGGGCGCTCGTCGATCAGGAGCACGATGAGGTAGCACTCGGGGTGGTTCGCGGTGATGGCGTGGGCGATGTTCTGGAGGATCACCGTCTTACCGGTACGGGGCTGCGCGACGATGAGGCCGCGCTGGCCCTTGCCGATCGGGGCGACGATGTCGATGACGCGGCCGGTATTGTCCTTCCGCGTCGGGTCTTGCGTTTCCATCTCGAGCCACTCGTCGGGATAGAGCGGCGTCAGATTGTCGAAATGGATCTTGTGGCGCTGCTTCTCGGGATCCTCGAAATTGATGGTGTTGACCTTGAGGAGCGCGAAATAGCGCTCGCCGTCCTTCGGCGAACGGATCTGGCCCTCGACCGTGTCGCCGGTGCGGAGGCCGAACCTGCGGATCTGCGAAGGCGAAACGTAGATGTCGTCGGGACCGGGCAGGTAGTTGGAATCGGGGGAGCGCAGGAAACCGAAGCCGTCCAGCAAAACCTCGACAACGCCCGAGCCCATGATGTCGACGTCGCGGGCGGCGAGCTGTTTGAGGATCGCGAACATGAGCTCCTGCTTGCGCATGGCGCTCGCGTTCTCGACCTCGACCTCCTCGGCGAAGGTGAGCAGCTCGGTGGGCGACTTAACCTTCAGGTCCTGCAGCTTCATTTCTTGCATGCGCTGCTACTCCAAACGGGGAATGAGAGACGTTTTGGTGATGTCACGGGATGGGATTTCACGATGCGCGCACGGTGGGCGCGAGGCTTCAAGTTAGGGGAAGGTTGCGCCATTGCGGCGCGGCAAGGGAAGAACCAGGACCGATCCGGGTGACCCGGCCTTTCGAGAAAAGGGAGGGTCGCAAAAGCGTCCTGGAGCGGATGGCGACTCATTTATAGCAGACCCTGGCGGGGACCGGAACAGCCTTCGACACCCTAAAAAGGGCGGACAAAGACCAAAAGGACGATGCCGATCATCAGCAAAGTCGGGATTTCGTTGGCGATACGGTAGAAACGCGGCGACCGCGTATTTCGATCCGCAGCAAAGTCTTTGGTCCATTTCGCGGCGGCGCCATGGAACGCGGAGAGTAAAATGACGAGGGCGAGCTTGGCATGGAACCAGCCATCCGCCTTCCAATCGATGACCCCGGAGAACGCGAGCCAAAGGCCGATCGCCCACGCCGCAAGCATGGCTGGCGTGGTGATGTAGCGGAGCAGACGCCGCTCCATGAACTTGAAGGTCTCGGACTGCTCGGAGCCCTTCGGTGTCGATGCGTGATAGACGAAGAGCCGCGGCAGATAGAGCAGGCCCGCCATCCACGCAATGATGGCGATGACGTGAAAGGCCTTCAGGTAGGCGATGAGCATCGGACTTATGGTGGGATGAGGATGCGCCGGGCGGAACCCCTGCGCGAAGACAGTCCTGACTAGCGATTCTTGACGAGGTTCACAAGCCTTGTCACGTGCTCGATCGGCGTATGCTGGTGGATGCCGTGGCCGAGATTGAAAATAAACGGCCCGGGACCAAGCTCGGCAAGGATCTCGCGAATGCGATCGTCGAGATGGGAGCCGCCGGCCAAGAGCAGGAGGGGGTCGAGATTGCCTTGCACCGGAACGAGCGGTTGCAGGGTATCCCTGATCCAGCGCAGTGGCTGCGCGGTATCGCAGCCAATGGCGTCGATGCCAGTTTCGCGGGCATAACGCTCGGCAAGCGGACCGCAGCCCCGCGGAAACCCGATGATGGGAACGCCGGGCGCGACGGCCTTGACCCGTTCAACGATGGCGCGGGCCGGCGCAATGCACCAGCGGGCGAACTCGTCCTCGGGCAGGCTGCCCGACCAGCTGTCGAAGATTTGCAGGACTTCGGCGCCGGCCTCGACCTGACCAAGAAGATAGTCTGCTGAAACCGCGACCAGGAGATCCATGAGGGCCTGGAAGGTGGCGGGGTCGCGATAAGCGAGCAGCCTTGCCTCGGCCTGCTCCTTGCTCGCGCCGCCGCCCACCATGTAGGTGGCCACGGTCCAGGGCGCGCCGCAAAACCCAATCAGCGTGACGTGCGAGGGAAGACCTGCGCGCACGAGCCTCACGGTCTCGTAGACCGGCTGGAACTTCCGCTCCACGGCGGACGCATCGAGAGCCGCTATCGCTTTCGCATCGCCAGCCGGCTCCAGCCGCGGGCCTTCCCCTTCAACGAACTCGACCTTCTGCCCAAGAGCAAAGGGCACCATGAGGATGTCGGAGAAGACGATGGAGGCGTCGAAATCGAAGCGACGCAGCGGTTGCAGCGTAACTTCGGCGGCAAGCTCAGGATTACAGCAAAGGTCGAGGAAAGCCGCGACCGTGCTCCTGACCTCGCGATATTCGGGCAGATAGCGTCCCGCCTGGCGCATGAGCCAGATCGGAGGCGGGGTTTGGGGAACCCCGTTCAGTGCCGCAAGGAGGGGCTTGGTGGGTTTATCCGCGCGAAGCATCGCGCTCTAAAACATTAAAAATAGAGATTCTCAAAGGTTTTCTATTGTTACTTTTAGGGCGTGTGAATCGGGCATTCCCAATCATCACCAATTTGTCGACAGGATAGCGCGAGCGCGCCGAGTCCGCTGCAGGCCGCAACAAGACGGCTGGGTGCGAATCAGGGGCCGGCCTCGCCTAGGGGCTTGGCCGGAAAGAGAGTCAGGGTCTCGCCGCTCCTGTTGAAGACACGGGGAAGAGCGGCGGGTCAGGACGAGGGCTGGCTTGGGGATCGGGAAGGGTATTGTGGCGGGTCGCCGTCGGGGCGTCATCTTTTCGACACCTGCGAATCTGTGAAGAAGAATCCGAGCTCACCGGGAGAGGCGGGGGGCCAAAGACCAAACCACGCAGTTGCCCCTTAACTTATCCCCCGTTATCCAGAGACTGCACATGGATAGCCCACGCACGTTTCACCTGCACATGATCTCGGACGCGACCGGCGAGACCCTGGTCGCGATCGCCAAGGCGGCGCGCGTGCAATATGTGCAGATCCGACCCATCGAGCATCTGCATCCGCTCGTGCGTAACAAGCGGGAGTTGGACCGCGTTCTGAAAGATGTGAAAGCCGCTCCCGGCATCGTGCTCTACACGATCTTCAATCGCGAGCTCGCGGATGCGCTCGAGCAGGCCTGCAAGCAGCTCAACGTGCCGTGCGTGCCCGCGCTGAAATCGATCCTGCAGGTCTTCGATTCTTATCTCGGAACCCCCTCGACGCCGACGGTCGCAGGACAGCACGTCCTCGATGCGGATTATTTCCGCCGCATCGAAGCCCTCAATTTCTCCATGATGCACGACGACGGGCATCTGCCGGAGAATTTGAACGACGCCGACATCATCCTGCTCGGCATCAGCCGCACGTCCAAGACGCCGACCAGCATCTATCTCGCCAATCGCGGGTTCAAGACGGCGAACGTGCCGCTGGTGCCCGGCATTCCGCTGCCGCCGCAACTCGAAGCGCGCACAAATGCGTTCGTCGTGGCGCTGGTGGCGAGCGCAGACCGCATTGCGCAAGTGCGGCAGAACCGCATCATCGAGCAGTCGCACGGTCATCTGGACGATTATGTCGACCGCGAATCGATCGCCGCCGAGATCGCGCATACGCGCCAGCTTTGCGCCATCAGAGGATGGCCGGTGATCGACGTGACGCGCCGCTCCATCGAGGAGACGGCAGCGGCCATCATCCGTCTCTATCAGGACCGGGAAGCGCCGGCATTGGAAGCATGAGCGGATTTCTGCAAGGTGGCCGACCACCCTTGATCCTCGCCTCGGGCAGCGCGGTGCGGGCGCGCCTTCTGGAAGCGGCGGGCCTTGCCTTCA
>DASQLK010000185.1:0-3139 GCA_035630055.1 Methyloceanibacter sp.
TATGCCGTCTACGAAAAGGCCGAGCCTGGGTTTGCGGAGCGCTATCTCGATATGCTGGCGGCAGGCGGCACGAAGCATCACACCGAGCTTCTGAAGCCGTTCGGCCTCGATGCCACCGATCCGACCTTCTGGCAGGGCGGCCTGAGCATCATCGAAGGGCTCATCGATGAGCTCGAGGCACTCGAAGCCTAAGACCTATGACTGAAGTGGTATCGCTCTTTCCGATCGCAATGTGGGTCGCGGCGTTTATCGCAGCCGGCATCGCGGTCTGGTGGGCGCCGCGCCCTATCACGCGCGGCGTCGTGATCGACAAGCTCGTGCGCTACCTCTTCTTCTTCCCGCTCGGGGTGCAGGGACTGTGGGCGTTCTCCGGGCATGTCTTCGCGCCGGTCGAGGTGGCGGCTTCTATCGGCTGGGCGCCGAGCCCCTTCCAGACCGAGGTCGGCGTGGCCAATCTCGGCATCGGCCTTGCCTCGTTCTACGCGGGCTTTGGCAGTTTCGGCGCGCGCGCCGCCACGGCGATCGCGGCCGGATGCTTTCTTGGCGGGGCCGGAGTTGTGCATATCCTGGAGATCGCGGAGCAGGGGAATTTCGCGCCGGGCAATGCCGGGCCGATCATGGTCACGGACTTCCTCACGCCCATCGTTGTTCTCGCGCTGCTCATTCTCGGCCCGCGCAAGCGGTCCGGTCCGCTGCTTTCGGACCGGCTGGAATCCGCGCGCAGGGAACTTGAAGGCGTTCTCAGCGCGCCGCCCAAATGACGAACGCTTAGTGCTTGGCGAAGATCTCCGTCGTGCCGTCCTTCTTCACGAGCAGCACGTCGTAGGGCTCGGTTTCGCCGCTGCCCTCCATGCCGGGCGAGCCGACAGGCATCCCTGGCACCGTAAGACCGACAGCCTCAGGCTTCTCGGCAAGGAGGCGCCTAACATCGCCGGCGGGCACATGGCCCTCGATGACATAGCCGCCGATCTTGCCCGTATGACAGGAGGCGAGGTCCTTGCTGAGGCCCGCCTGACGCTTGATCTGCTGCAGAGTCTCGGAGTCGACGTTGCGCGCCGTCACGGCAAATCCGTTCGCATCCAGATGTTCGACCCAAGCCTCGCAGCACGAACAGGTGGCGGATTTCCACACCTCGATGGCCTCTGCCGCAGCGTGTGCTGCAGACGCAAAGAGAGATACGAAGGCGGCAAGGGCGAACGGGAGAAACCGGGCGCGGACGGACATGATGATCTTCCTTTCAGGGCCATTATTTCGGTCGCGAGCCGGCCCGGCAATTGACATTCCCGTCACCATGCGACGGATGCGACCCTCGTAAATCTCCGCTGCCGCCCTACCTTGAAGATAACAAAAGGATCTCATGACCGACGACAGCGAACGAAATCGGTTCAGCGCGCGCGTGCAGCGTTACGGCAAGGTCGGCGCCAATGTGGGCGGTGTCGCCGCGCGCATCGCGGGTCGCCGTCTGTTCGGCCTCGATCCCGAACGGGACAAGGACGCGGCGGCCCTCGCTGCGGCGCTTGGCGGGCTGAAGGGCCCGCTCATGAAGGTGGCGCAACTCCTCGCCACGATCCCGGAGGCGCTGCCGGCAGAATATGCCGCCGAGCTTGGTCAATTGCAGAGCCAGGCGCCGCCGATGGGCTGGCCGTTCGTACGCCGGCGTATGGCGGCCGAGCTTGGTCCGGACTGGGAGGATCGGTTTGCCCAGTTCGAGCACGACGCGGCGGCGTCGGCTTCTTTGGGCCAAGTGCATCGCGCGCAAAGCCACGACGGCCGCAAGCTTGCGGTGAAGCTGCAAT
Source organism: Methyloceanibacter sp. (assembly GCA_035630055.1). Lineage (GTDB taxonomy): Bacteria > Pseudomonadota > Alphaproteobacteria > Rhizobiales > Methyloligellaceae > Methyloceanibacter. Next base: position 1,797 of record DASQLK010000185.1, read on the forward strand.
ATCCGGACATGCAATCCGCCGTGGAGGCCGACCTCTCGCAGCTCGGCGTGCTCTTCTCGCTGCATCGGCGCATGCGCCCCGCGATCGAGACGTCGGAGATGATGCAGGAAATCTCGGCGCGGTTACGCGAGGAGCTCGATTACGAGCTCGAAGCCGCGCATATGCGGCTTTATGGGCTCATCTTTGCCGACGATCCGCTGATCCGCGTTCCCGAGGTTCTGCCGGAGCTGACGACGAAGCGGCTCCTGACCATGACCTGGATGGAGGGCGGCCGGCTGCTCGATTACACGGAGCGGCCGCTTGAGGAGCGCAACAGGATAGCGCGCGCCATGTTCCGCGCCTGGTGGTTCCCGTTCAGCCATCACGGGGTGATCCACGGCGACCCCCATCTCGGCAATTACACGGTGTTCGAGGACGGCGAGGGGCGGGCGGCCGGCATCAACCTCCTCGACTATGGCTGCATCCGCACTTTCGAGCCGAAATTCGTGCAAGGCGTGGTGGATCTCTATCACGGGCTCCTGCGTGGGGATCGTGCCCTGATCGTGCATGCTTACGAGACCTGGGGTTTCAGCGGTCTTTCCAACGAACTGATCGACGTCCTCAATATCTGGGCCAATTTCATCTATGGGCCGATGCTCGAGGACCGGGTGCGGACCATCGCCGAGGGCACAAGCCCCGGCAGCTATGGCCGGCCGGAGGCGTTCCGCGTGCATCAGGGCCTGCAAGACAAGGGGCCGGTGAAAGTGCCCCGGGAATTCGTGTTCATGGATCGGGCCGCCATAGGCCTTGGCGGGGTCTTCCTGCACCTCAACGCCGAGCTGAACTATCATCAGCTCTTCAACGAGACGATTGCGGGGTCGGATTTGCGCGATGTTGCCGAGCGCCAGGCCGCCGCATTCGCCGCCAGCGGCGTGCCCCTGCCCAATTCTTGAGCGGGAGGGCTTCGATGATTGCCCCGCGCGCTGGCTTTGTGGTAATTCCCTCCGGCATAACAAGACGACCCACGAGGGAGAGAAATGAAGATCGATCCGTCCGAGTGCCATCCAGCGATGGACTATAGCGAGCACCAGAAGAGCTATAAGCTCTTCCTCAAGGGCACCCTTTATCTTCTGGTCGTGGTCATTGCGCTCATGGCTCTCTTGGCCATTTTCGTCGTTTAAGCGACATCATCCACCCGCCCTATCGGCAGAGCGATCCGCCGAGCCACCACCACGCAATAAGAGACTGCGCCAGCGCCTCATGCGCCGCGCAGCGACGGAGCCTCGATGTTTGCGATCGGCGTCCCAGGTGAAGGTGCAGACGAGCCACGCATCGGGCTCTCGCCCGAGACGGTAAAAAAGCTC
>DASQLK010000186.1:0-9379 GCA_035630055.1 Methyloceanibacter sp.
GCAGGGGCGCATCAAGTGCTCGTGCTGCCGACATCGGCGAGCACGCTCTACCGCCGCCTCGATTGGCTCCTGAATGACGACCGGCCCTTCGAGCTGAAGGGCGAGCATTATGTCGTGGCCGGCATGGAGGAGCGTCTTGCCTTGAGCATCCAGCGCCCGGTCTACGCGCCGGACGTGACGGTCTTTTCTCCGCTCGTGGAGGCGCCGCTCCTCGAGGCCGAGCCCGAGCTTCCCCGCGCCGCCCGGAACTGAGCCTGCTGCCCTGGACTCAGGTCCCTCCTTGAGGTCATAGTCCGGCGCCACTGGAACAGCGCCGAACCTCATGGGACTCTTCACAGAACTCTTTGCCTGGTGGACAGGCAATACCATCGGTACGCGCCTCTATACCTGGCGCAAGGGCGTCCGCGTCGGCGAGGACGGCCTCGGCAACATCTATTATAAGGAGGCCGCCGGTCCCCGCCGCTGGGTGATCTATCGCACCCTGGCCGAGCCGTCGCAGATCCCTCCCGCCTGGCATGCATGGCTGCACCACACGGTCGACCAGCCGCCAAGCGAGGAGACTTACGTCCCGCATGCCTGGGAGAAGGCGCACCGGCCCAACATGACCGGAACCTATGAGGCCTATCGTCCTCCCGGCAGCACCTTGCGCACCGATCCGCAGAAGCCTCCCAAGGAATATGAGCCGTGGCGGCCGAATTGACGCTCGGGGCCGTCACAGGGATGCCCTTTTCATGCAGGAGGCCTTGATGTTTAAGAGGGGCACGTGCGCGGCTGGCGCCGGTCACAAGGGGTCGATGTAAGGATGCAGAGCGGCAGTCTATCCGGGGTCGGCGCGCATGCCTTGCCGCGCGTTATAATCTTAGGTCTCGCCGTGCTCGCGCTCGCGGGCACCTTCGCGCTGCCATCGGCAGCCGCGCGCGCCGAAGCGGTCAAGAATCCAATCGCCGTCTTCGCCGCGCTCGACAAGGTGACGGGCCGCATCTCGCACCTGGAGATTCCCATCAATCAGACCGTTGAGTTCGGAGCGCTGAAAGTCACCCCGCGTGTCTGCAACAGCCGCCCGCCCACGGAAGCGCCGAAGACCACGGGCTTCGTCGAAGTCGATGAGGTGAAGCTGACGGGGGAGGTGCAGCGCATCTTCACGGGCTGGATGTTCGCCGAAAGCCCCGGCCTTCACGCCGTCGAGCATCCCGTCTTCGACGTTTGGCTGACCAACTGCAAAACCTCGGCGCCTGAAAGGCCTGCCGGCAATGCCGAGAACGAGGCCTCCGGTGCGCCCGCGCCCCAAGTGCCTGCGGCAGAGGAAGCGCCCGCCATGGACGAGGCGCCACCGCCATTGCCGCCGAGCGCCCGCTCCAACAACCGCTGAAACTCGGCGCGGCCCACCTCGACGGTGCCGAAGCGCTCCAGATGCGCGGTGGTGAATTGCGTGTCGAGCAGCATGAAGCGGCCGTAGCGCAGCCGTGCCACCAGATAAATCAGCGCGATCTTGCTGGCGTCGCGCGCACGCGAGAACATGCTCTCGCCGAAGAACGCGCGGCCAAGATGCACCCCATAGAGCCCGCCCACCATCTCGCCGTCCTGCCAGACTTCCACCGTGTGGCAGTGCCCGAGCGTGAAGAGCTCGCGGTAGAGATTGCGGATGCGGCCGTTGATCCAGGTCGAGCGCCGACCCGGCCGCGGCGCGGCGCAGCCCTCGATCACCGTCTCGAAATCGTTATCGACGAGAATCTCGAAGGCGCCCTGGCGGATGGTGCGCGCGAGCCGTCTCGGCACATGGACCCGATCCAGCGGCAGGATGCCGCGCCGTTCCGGCTCGATCCAGTAAAGCGCGTTGTCCTCCGCGCTCTCGGCCATGGGGAAGATGCCGCACGCATAGGCCTTGAGCAGGACCTGCGGCGTGATCTCGATCATGACGTCGTCGATGGATGTCATGGCATTCTAACGCTCAGCCGTCGGCGAGATGCTTCTCCAGCCAATGGATATCATAATTCCCGTCGACGATATCCGGTTCGCTGATGAGCGCGGAGAAGAGCGGGATCGTCGTTTCCACGCCGTCCACCACGAACTCGCCGAGCGCCCGCCGCAACCGCATGAGGCATTCGTTCCGCGTGCGCGCGTGGACGATGAGCTTGCCGATCAGGCTGTCGTAGTAGGGCGGGATCGTGTAGCCGGCATAGGCTCCGGAATCGACCCTGACGCCGAGCCCGCCCGGCGTGTGGAAATGCGTGATGGTGCCCGGCGAGGGGCGGAAGTTGCGCGGGTTTTCGGCGTTGATGCGGCATTCGATGGCATGGCCGTTGAAACGGATGTCCTCCTGCCGCAGCGACAGGGGCGCGCCCGCGGCAATGCGGATCTGCTCGATGACGAGATCGAGGCCGGTGATCATCTCCGTCACCGTGTGCTCCACCTGGAGCCGCGTGTTCATTTCGATGAAAAAGAACTCGCCGTTCTCGTACAGGAACTCGACGGTGCCGACGCCGCGGTAGCGCAAGTCCTGCATCGCTTTCGCCACCGTCGCGCCGATCGCGTCGCGCTCGCTTTGATTGAGCGCGGGCGAGGGCGCTTCCTCCCAGAGTTTCTGGTGGCGGCGCTGCAAGGAGCAGTCCCGTTCGCCGAGATGGATGGCGTTCCCAAGCCCGTCCGCGAGCACCTGGACTTCGATGTGCCGCGGCTTGGTCAGGAATTTCTCAAGGTAGAGCGTATCGTCGCCGAACGCCGCCTTCGATTCGGCGCGCGCCGTGGCGAAGGCGATCTCGAGATCCTGCTCGCTATGGGCGACCTTCATGCCACGGCCGCCGCCGCCGGCTGCCGCCTTGACCAGCACCGGATAGCCGATCTCGCGGGCGAGCTTCCGGGCGCGCTTCAGCTCGGAAACCGGGCCGTCCGACCCCGGCACGACCGGGATCCCAAGTTTCTTCGCGGTCTCCTTGGCCTCGATCTTATTGCCCATGAGGCGGACATGCTCCGCGCTCGGGCCGATAAAGGTGATCTCGTGCTCCTCGAGGATCTCCGCAAAGCGCGCATTCTCCGCAAGGAAGCCATAACCCGGATGCACGGCGTCCGCGCCGGTGATCTCGCAGGCGGCAACGATTTGCGGAATGTTCAGGTAGCTGTCTTTCGCGGGCGGCGCGCCGATGCACACGCTCTCATCCGCAAGCCGCACATGCATCGCGTCGGCGTCGGCGGTGGAATGCACCGCAACGGTTGCCACCCCGAGCTCCTTGCAGGCGCGTTGAATGCGGAGCGCGATCTCTCCCCGGTTGGCGATCAGGACCTTGTCGAACATCGCCTCGGACGCATTACCCTTGCTCGATCACGACCAGCGGCTCGCCATATTCGACCGGCTGGCTGTCCTCGACGAGAATGGCGACGACGACGCCCGCACGCGGCGAGGGGATCTGGTTCATGGTTTTCATGGCTTCGATGATGAGGAGAGTCTGCCCGACGGTGACGTGGCTGCCGATCTCCACGAAGGGTGGTGCTCCCGGCTCCGGCGAACGGTAGGCGGTGCCGACCATCGGCGAGGTGACGGTCCCCGGATGCACGACGAATTCGTCGCGACCGCCGCGCGGTCCGCTTCCCTCGCGCATTTCCGGGCCGCTGACATCCGGAAGATAGCTGGAGACGACAGGGGCTGCGCTCCGCGCGACTCGCACGCGCTTGCCCTCATGCTCGATCTCGATCTCGGTCAGGCCGGTTTCGTCCAGGAGTGCTGCGAGCTCGCGCACGAGGTCCTTGTCGAAGCTGCCCTCTTTCTTGGTCATCGGCGCTGCGCCCTCCCTTTCGCCGCTAGCCGGATGTCTTGGCGTTGATCGCCGCGGCGAGCGCCTCGATACCGAGCTCGTAGCTGAGGCTGCCGAAGCCGCAGATCATGCCGTTGACGCCCTTGGAGATATAGGAGTCGTGACGAAAGGGCTCGCGCTTGAAGATGTTCGACAAATGGACCTCGATGGCGGGCACGGGACAGGCAAGCAGGGCGTCTAGCATGGCAATCGAGGTATGCGTCAATGCTCCGGCATTGACGATGAGCCCAGACGCGCCGTCTCGCGCCTCCTGGATCCACGCTACCAGTTCGCCCTCATGGTTACTCTGGCGGAATTCGATCGGGAATCCCAGCGCCGCGGCCTTTCGCGCGCACAGCACCCGGATGTCGTCCAGGGTCTCCTTGCCGTAGATCTCCGGCTCACGGGACCCAAGCAGGTTCAGATTGGGGCCGTTCAGGACGTAAATCGGTTTGGTCATGGTAAAGCGGCGGTGGAATATCCGGCCGTGCGGGAGATTTGGGCCGAAACTGACGCGAGCAGCCCTTTATCAGCTTTTCCGCCATTCCGCAAAAAGCGGCTGCCCGGCGCGAGGCCGTCCAGGCGTCAGCAGGTCGCGTCGCAGCCCTTCTCGCGCACCTCTTTGACCTTATCCACAAGCTGGTCGTGCAGGTCCTCAGGCGCGCCGGGGATGGTGCGGTCGCCGATCAAGTAGAAAGGCGTGCCTTGCAGCTCGAGCTTCTGCGCGAGTTCGCGCGCTTCGTCCAGCTCCGCCTTGACGATCGGATCGTCCATGTCCTTCTCAAGCCTCTCCACGTCGAGGTTCAGTTCCTTGCCGACCCGAAGCACCTTCTCTTTGTCGGCCTTGCCGGGCTCGTTGAAGAGCTTTTGGTGCATCTCGAAATATTTGCCCTGCTTGTTGGCGGCGAGCGCACCCTTGGCGGCGGCCTCGGAGTCCTCGCCGAAGATCGGCAGCTCCTTCAAGACCACGCGCACCTGACTGTCGCTTTCCATGAGCTTCACCAGGTCCGGCAGCGCGCGGCGGCAATAGCCGCAATTATAATCGAAGAACTCCACGACAGTGACGTCGCCATTGGGGTTGCCGGCGGTATGGGAATTCGGCGAGCGGAAGAGGGCGTCCGCATTCTCGCTGATAATCTTGCGCTGCTTTGCGGCGAGGTCGTCCTGCTGCCGCTTGTCGAGTTCGGTGGTCATGGCGACCAGGATCTCGGGATTTTTCGTGAGGTAGTCGCGGACGATCTCCTCGACACGCATATCGTCAACGCCACCCGCGTCCGCATCCGGGTTCTTGGCGAAATAGTCGCGCACCGCCGCATCGACGCTGGCTTGATTCGTAGCGCCGGAGCCCGGCCCGAAGCGTCCTGCGAGTGCAAGGCCGGCCACGGTGACGAGGGCGGCGACGACGGCAGCCACCAGGGCGGTGACGAGGCCTGTCCGAGGGGTCATGCGGGGAATCTCCAGGGGTTGAACTAATCGGCGGTGGGCACTTGGAACGCGAGGATATCGTCGGCGCGGATCCAATTCGGAGTCCCGTCGACGAAGCCGGCTTTGGCGCGCTTTGCCTGCTGCTTGGCCAGCTTGAGATGTCCTTCATAGAAATAGGCTTCCGCGGAAGCAAGGGAAGCTTGCGCCATGTATTGGCGTTTGGCGCCCGTTGCCTGCACGGCTTCGGCCTTCCGCGCATAAGCGGCCGCGAGCTGCCGATATCCCATGGAAGAGCCGTCTTCCCGCGCAAGAGCTGTGCGGAGATTGGTGATGGCCTCGTCGACATATTTGGGATTGTTGGCTCCAACCAGCGCCTGCGCCAGCATGATCCGGATGAGGGGGCTCTCCGGGGCAAGCCGCACGGCCTCCCGCAAAGGCTCGATGGCCGGCACAGAGTTTCCGCTCTCGAACAGGAATTGTCCCTTGATCTCATGGAAATAGGGATTGTCCGGCTGCAAGGCGATGAGGGCGTTCAATTGCGGCATCGCGGCCTGCACACCGGCGAGGCGGTAGGTTGCGATCGCACGCGCATAGAGCGCGGGCAGGGAGTGGTCGGCCTGCGGAAACCGATTGAACACCGTCTCGGGCTTATCCAGGAACCCGAACAGCTTGGCCTTCACCAAGTCATGGCGGGTCTGCAGCTCCGGCGGATCGACATTGTCGTAATAGGGACTGGCAAGCGCGAGCTCGCGGAGCTGCAGAATGCGCTGCTGCGGCATCGGATGGCTTTGCAGATATGGGTTGATGCCCTGCATGCCATAGAGCTTCGATGCCATGAACTCGAACGTCTCGATCATGCCGCGCCCGGATTGCTTGGTGGCGTTGAGGAAGGTCATCGCCGCCTGGTCGGCGGACGACTCTTCGTTTTGCCGATATGCCAGCACGCTGCGCATCGCGGCGTCCGTCCCGCCGAACGCAGCGCCCATGCCCGCCTGCCCGATACCGGGGGCGCCTGCGAGCGCACCGCCCGCCATGGCGGCAAGGCCGAGGAGCTGAAGCATCAGGGCCGCCGACTTGGCCCGGGAGATCTGCGTGCGCAGCCGTGCCAAGTGTCCGCCCGTGATATGACCGGTCTCGTGCGCGATCACCCCGATCATCTGGTTCGGGGTTTTTGCATTCATGAGCGCGCCCGCATGGACGAACATGTTCTGGCCGTCGACAACGAATGCGTTGAAGTTGCGGTCGTTGACGATGTGGATCCGGATGCCTTGCGAACCGAGTCCCGCCGCGCTGACGATGGGCTTGGCGTAGGCGCGGAGAAGGGCTTCGGTTTCGGCATCGCGAATGAGCCCGCCGGCATGGGCGGGGGTGATTACGCCGACGGAGACGGCAAGCGTTGCGACCAACGTGGCGCGCAGAGCCTTTCGCGTACGCTTGCTTTCCTTGGCTGCGTGATACGACATGACGGGTCTCACCGTAGGGCCTGGCGCATCCGCATCCAAGCTCTTGCCCTTTACGACGGGCGCGGCATACGGAGATTTAAGGCCCCCACACGGCCTTGCCCCAAGCTTGGTTGATTGCTTTTGAATACGGCGACAACGTGACAAGGCCTGGCCCGGGCCCATCAACAAAGCGCGAGTGGCGTACGGTGACAGACCAAATGCAGAAGCGCGAGAAAGAGCGCCGCCTTGCGAGCCGCAGCATCATCGATCCGTTCATCGTCATGGACGTGATGGCCGCTGCCAATGCGCGCGAGGCAAGGGGCGAGGGCGTCATCCACATGGAGGTGGGCCAGCCGGGCACGCCTGCGCCACGCGCCGCGCTTGAGCGCGCCAGGGACGCACTCGCAAATGACCGGCTTGGCTACACGGAAGCTCTCGGTCTTCCCGCGCTGCGCGAGCGTATCGCGCTCTACATGAATGAGCGTTACGGCGTCAGCGTCTCGCCCGCGCGGGTGGTGGTGACGTCCGGGTCGTCTGCCGGTTTCGTGCTCGCGTTTCTGGCGCTGCTCGATCCAGGGGACGCCTTGGGCCTGCCGTCGCCCGGCTATCCCTGCTATCGTCAGATCCTGAAAGCGCTCGGCTGCCGCGCGACGCTGCTTCCAAGCACCGCGGAGGCGCGCTGGATGCCGACCGTCGCCGACGTTGAGCGCCTGGCGAACGACGGTGCCGCGGGCCTGCTTGTGGCGAGCCCCAATAATCCCACCGGCACGATGGCGACCGGCACCAGGCTCGAGGAGCTTGCGTCCGCATGCCGGCGCGCAGGCCTCTGGCTCATTTCCGACGAGATCTATCACGGGCTCGAATACGACGTGCCCGCCGACACTGCGCTTAGCCATTGGGACGAGGCGATCGTCGTCAACAGCTTTTCGAAATATTTCAGCATGACCGGTTGGCGCATCGGCTGGCTCGTCGTGCCGGAAGCATTGGTGCGTCCGCTCGAGCGCCTCGCACAGAACCTCTACATCTCGCCGCCGGCCATCTCGCAGCATGCCGCACTCGGCGCCTTCGACGCTATCGAGGAATTGGAGGCGTTCAAGGCGGTCTATGCTGAGAACCGCGCACTGCTTCTGAATGAATTGCCGGATGCAGGCCTGCCGGCGTTCTTACCCGCCGACGGCGCGTTCTACCTCTATGCCGATGTCGGTCATCTGACCGACGACAGCGCCGCCTTTGCAACATCGATGCTTGAGGAGATCGGCGTGGCGATCACGCCCGGGATCGATTTCGATCCCGAGCGTGGCCGCAACTATGTGCGCCTGTCTTATGCCGGGCCGCACGGGGCGATGGCAGAGGCCGTGTCGCGCATCCGAAACTGGATCAAGACGCGCTGACGAGGCGCGCCGTCTAGCGCCGCCACCAGCCGCGTTTGCGTGGTTGCGTTTCGTCCTCATCCTCGGCCTGCGCCGCCACACCCAGCTGCGGCTCAGCCTCCTCATCGAGGGACGCTATGCTTTTATAGATCGGTTCCGGCTCGGGATTTCGCTCGGCGTCCGCGTCGCCATTGCCAGCGCGCGCGCCGCTCTTCCGTTCCGCAGCCATGTCGTCTCGCGCTTCGCGATCCGCGCGAGTCTCGTCGCCGCCTTCGTCGCGGGATTCTTGGGCGTACGCGCCCTCGGTGGACTGAGCGTCGTCTGACCTGCCTTCCGCGCCGGCTTCGCCGGGACGGGGACCGCGCTGGCCCGAGCGCCGGCGTCCGCCGCGGCGCCCTCTGCGGCGAGGCTTGCGTGCCGCCCCGGCATCGTCTGCGCTCGCCGTTTCTGGCGCGCCGCTTTCCGGCGCGAAATCCTCGTCCTCGGCGTCTTCGTCGCTAATCTCGGCTTCGTCCGCCGCCGCGTTCGCGGCAAGCTCAGGCTCGTCGCCGGGGCGCCGCTTGCGCTTCCGCCGCCGCCCGCGTCGCCGCTCGCTCTCGGACTCTGCCGCAGGTGCCGGCGCGGACGCGCCGTTGCCCGCGGCTGCCGCGGGGGCCTCGGCATCGGCCTCGTGATGGTGATGCGCCCAGTCCATGTGCACCACCCCGAGCTCACCGAGGCGATGCTCGCCCTCGGCGCCGCGCTCGATGACGAACTGCGAGATATGCATGTCGCTGTCCGCCGTCACCGTGATCGGCACCCGGTAGCGGGCCTCGACGTCCTTCAGATGGCCGCGCTTCTGGTTGAGGATGTAAAGCGCGACGTCGACCGATGTCGTCGCCACGAGCGGCACCACGCCGTCTGTGATGAGACGATCTTCGAGCGTGCGCAGCACGTCGAGCGCGATCGACTCCACCGAGCGCACGATGCCCGTCCCCTGGCACATGAGGCAGGGACTGGTCGAACCTTCCAGCATGCCGGGCCGCAGCCGCTGCCGCGACATCTCCATCAAGCCGAAATGGCTGATGCGCCCGACTTGAATGCGGGCGCGGTCGTGTCGGAGCGATTCTTTCAGCTTGCGCTCGACGAGACGGTTGTTGCGGCGCTCATCCATGTCGATGAAGTCGATGACGATGAGGCCCGCGAGGTCGCGCAAGCGCAGCTGCCGCGCGATCTCCTCCGACGCTTCGAGATTGGTTTTGAGCGCGGTGTCCTCGATATTGTGCTCGCGCGTCGCCTTGCCGGAGTTCACGTCGATGGAGACGAGCGCCTCGGTTTGGTTGATGACGATATAGCCGCCGGACTTGAGCACCACTTG
>DASQLK010000187.1:0-9492 GCA_035630055.1 Methyloceanibacter sp.
ATATTATCGGCCATGAAGCCCTCTCAGAGTCCTATTTGCCGACTAACGTCCGGGGCAAGGCGGGGTTCCCGTCCACCGAGTTCCCCTTGACGAGTGTCAAGGTGGAGGACCAGGATTAAGGCCAATAGATAAGAAAAAATCTCAGCGCATACCCGGAGGAAACAATGCTGCACGAGGTCATCGAAACCATAGGCTCGCGCGTGGCTCTCAGGCCCCGCTACGACAATTTCATCGGCGGTCAGTGGGTCGCGCCAAGCGACGGCCGCTATTTCGAGAATATCAGCCCCTTGACCGGGAAGCCGGTCTGCCAGGTGGCGCGGTCGCAGGCGGCCGATATCGAGCTTGCGCTCGACGCCGCGCATAAAGCGCGCGAGGCCTGGGCCAACACCGCCCCGGCCCAGCGCGCGGCGATGCTGAACAAGATCGCCGACCGCATGGAAGAGAATTTGGAACTGCTCGCCACCGTCGAGACGATCGACAACGGCAAGCCGATCCGCGAGACTCGCGCCGCCGACATCCCGCTCGCGATCGACCATTTCCGGTATTTCGCCGGCTGCGTGCGCGCCCAGGAAGGCTCGCTGTCGGAGCTCGACCACGACACGGTGGCGTATCACTTCCACGAGCCGCTCGGCGTCGTGGCCCAGATTATCCCGTGGAACTTCCCGATCCTTATGGCGGCGTGGAAGCTCGCGCCAGCGCTCGGCGCCGGCAATTGCGTGGTCCTGAAGCCCGCCGAGCAAACGCCGATGTCGATCCTCGTCCTCATGGACCTGATCGGCGACATCCTGCCGCCCGGCGTACTCAACGTCGTGAACGGCTTCGGCGTCGAGGCCGGCAAACCGCTCGCACAGAACAAGCGCATCTCCAAGGTGGCCTTCACCGGCGAGACGACGACCGGCCGCCTCATCATGCAGTATGCGAGCGAGAACCTCATTCCGGTGACGCTCGAGCTCGGCGGCAAGTCGCCCAACATCTTCTTCGCCGACGTGATGGCCGATGACGACGACTACTTCGACAAGGCGCTCGAAGGCTTCACCATGTTCGCGCTGAACCAGGGGGAGGTCTGCACCTGCCCGTCGCGGGCGCTGGTGCAGAAGTCGATCTACGACCGCTTCATGGAGAAGGCGGTCGCGCGGGTGAACAAGGTGAAGCAGGGCAACCCGCTCGACGCGGACACCATGATCGGCGCGCAGGCCTCCAACGACCAGCTCGAGAAGATCCTGTCCTATATCGACATCGGGCAGAAGGAAGGCGCGAAGCTGCTCACCGGCGGCGAGCGCTTGCAGCTCGATGGCGATCTCGCCGAGGGCTATTACGTGAAGCCCACGGTGTTCGAGGGCCACAACAAGATGCGCATCTTCCAGGAGGAGATCTTCGGCCCGGTGCTGTCGGTGACGACGTTCGACACCGAGGACGAGGCGATGGAGATCGCCAACGACACGCTGTACGGCCTCGGCGCCGGCGTGTGGACGCGCGACATCAACCGCGCCTATCGCTTCGGGCGCGGGATCCAGGCGGGTCGGGTGTGGACCAACTGCTACCACCTCTACCCGGCGCATGCGGCCTTCGGCGGCTATAAGAAATCGGGCATCGGACGCGAGAACCACAAGATGATGCTCGATCATTACCAGCAGACCAAGAACATGCTGGTGAGCTACAGCCCCAAAGCGCTCGGCTTCTTCTAAGGGCGCGTGGCAGCGGAAACACGCGCGAACGTCATTGCTCTGGCCAAGAGCCTGCCCGCAAGGGCATGGCGCAACCGGCCAGAGCTTTGGCTGCTTGGCGGTGTCTTCCTCACCGCGATGCTGCTGCTCGCGTTCGGCCACATCGCCTCGGAAGTGGCCGACGGCGATCTCGCCAAGTTCGACGAGAGCGTGCTGCTCGCGCTGCGCCCGCCCGGCGACATCTCCGACCCGGTCGGGCCGCCTTGGCTCGAAGAGGCCGCGCGCGATATCACCGCGCTCGGCAGCTACACGGTGCTCGGCATCATCGTGTTCGCAAGCATCGCTTACATGATCCTCATGCGCCGCAGCGTCGCCGCGCTGTGGGTGCTGGCGTCGATCGCTGGCGGCATGTTCCTTAGCAATGCGTTGAAGGCGGTCTTCGCCCGGCCGCGGCCGGAGATCGTGGAGCCCGCGGCGCGCGTGTTCAGCTACAGCTTCCCGAGCGGGCACGCCACGCTGTCGGCGGTCACGTTCCTGACGCTCGGCGCGCTGCTCGCGAGCCAGCACAATTCCTGGCGCTTGCGCATCTTTTTCATCGGCCTCGCGGTCATCCTGACGATCCTTGTGGGGTCGAGCCGCGTTTATCTCGGCGTGCACTACCCGACCGACGTGTTGGCGGGATGGTGCGTGGGGGCCGCGTGGGCGGCATTATGCTGGATGGTGTTGCGCTGGCTGCAGCGGGAAGGGACCGTGGAGCAGCCGAGCGACGACGCCCTGGACGAAGGAGACCGCGCCGATGGTTGACCGGGTACTGGCAACGGACGCGGCGCTCGACCTGATCGAGCGCCTGAAGAAGCAACATGGACACCTGATGTTCCATCAGTCCGGCGGCTGCTGCGACGGTTCGGCGCCGATGTGCTACCCGGCCGAGGAGTTCAAGATCGGCGGCAACGATGTGCGGCTCGGCGCGATCGGCGGCTGCGAGGTCTTCATGGATGCCGACCAGTTCGCCTATTGGAAGCACACTCAGCTTCTCATTGACGTGGTGCCGGGCCGGGGCTCGGGCTTCTCATTGGAGGCACCGGAGGGCGTGCGCTTTCTCACGCGCAGCCGCGTCTTCACCGATGACGAGGTGGATCAACTGGAGAAAGCCGGCTAAGCGATCAAGGCCGGCGCGGCGGCTCCACGAAAGGGTTGGTCTCGACCGCGCGGTTGTTCTTTTCCACGCACTCATCAAGGCGATTGAGCGCGACGGTGCTGCGGTCGAGCGGCACGCGGATGGTGGCGCCGGCGGCAACGACATTGAGCGCGTTGGCGGTGCGGAGTCCGGAGGCGAAGCGCTTGTCGTTGACGTCGATAGAAACGGCGTTCGTCTCCGCGGCGACCTCGGTGTCCCAGGTCTGCGGGCCAAGCGCCATCTTGACCGGGTATTGCTTGCCGCGGTCGAGCTTCCAGTTTGGCGATTCCAGCAAGAGGGTCATGCCGTCGGCGGTCTTAATGAGGCTGACCGCGATGTCGTTATCGAGGGTGCGCCTGATGGAGCAGCGATCGAACTTGTCCTCCTTGAAGGTCGCCTCGATCTCCCAAGGACCGATGCTGTCGGTCTTGCTTTCCTCGGTGCCTTGCGCTGCGGCCGGTCCGACGTAAAGCGCGGCGGCGAGAGCCATCAGGTAAAAGCTCGGCAGATTCCACATGGCGGCACCCTCCGTGTCAGCGTCAGCGGCCGAGGCGGCCTCGGGAAGCGCGCTCCTTCTCGCCGAGGCGCGCCAAATGACGCTCCAGCAGCCGCGCATTCTTGCGGTTGGCCTTGAAGGCAAAGTCAAAGAGGTCGCCAACGAAGGGGATCGCACCCACGACAAAGTCGATGCCGACATTGCCGAGCATGCGCGTCATCGTGAGCGGCGACGCCTTGGTCTGCCAGGCGTGATGCACGATGAGGAGCGACACCGCGCTTGTCAGCACGTCGCCGATACCGGGAAAGAGGCCGAGGACGGAATCCCAGCCGAAGCGGAGGGGCGTGCCCGGGATGCGGAACTGATCGTCCATCATGCCGGCGATCCAGCGCACCTGCGCGAGGCGCTGCTCGTGCGTCATGTCGGCGGTCATGTCTTTGAGGAAATCGGCCGCAGCCTTGTTACTGCCGCCAAAACCCGCGCGCGGTCCGCCGTAAATGCGTTCGGTGCTGCTCATGTGTTCCCATCCCCGCCTTCGTTAAGAGGCGTTCTCAAGGTAAACTAGCTATTGCCCGGTCAAGTTCCCCGGGGCGCTGCATATGGTGCGTTGCGCCAGTGGAACAAGCGAGCGCGCGAACGCATTCTTGCGCCGGAACAGAGGTGACGAAGCCATGGGCGATCACGTCCCACCGCAGGAGTTGGACTATGTGCGGATCGACGACGCGCTCGTGGATGCGGCGGTGCGCGCGCTCGAGGCCGCGGAGCGCGTAAGCCTAAAGATCGTCACGGCGGAGTCCTGCACCGGCGGGCTGATCGCGACGCTGCTGTCGGAGGCCCCGGGCGCGGCGGAATATTTCGATGGCGGCTTTGTTTGCTACACGCCGGCGCAAAAGAGCGCCTCGCTCGGCATCGACCGGGGCCTGATCGAGAAATGCGGTGCGGTCAGCAAGGAGGTGGCGCGCGCCATGGTGCAGGGCGCGCTTGAGAACTCGGAGGCGGATATCGCCCTGGCCGTGACAGGCGTGGCTGGACCGGACAGCGACGAGAAGGGCAATCCCGTCGGCCTCGTCTATATCGCGATCGCGCGCCGCGGCGGAGAGACCCTGTGCCGGAAGCATAAGTTCGGCGACATCGGGCGCGCGAAAATCCGGTCGGAGGCAGCGAAGGAAGCGCTCGCGCTCATCGAGACGATGGCGAAGGATCAGGCTTAGCCTGCTCACTGCTGACCGGGCGTGCCGCCGGCAGCCGGTCGATCATCGCATTGGCGATCTCGTGCTCGCCCATGACCACGAGGCTCGCGCCGTGATCGCGAAGATGCTTCGCCTCCGCTTCCGAATGCGCGCGCGCGATGATGAGAAGTGTGGGGTTGATCTCCCGCGCCTGCTCCACGACCTGCCCGCCCTCGAAGGCGTCGGCGACAGCGACCAGAAGGCAGCGGGCCTGCTCGAGATTGGCGGCCTTGATGAGCTCTGGGTGGGCAGCATTGCCGGCCAAGGCCTCGACGCCGCGTTCCTTCAAGGCCGCAACGGCGTCAGCGTTATCCTCGATGACGAACAAGCGGACGTCGCTGCCTCTCAGCGCATCGCTGATGAAACTGCCGACGCGGCCGTGGCCAACCAGGGCGACGTGATCCGTGAGCGTGGTGGGGCGAATGGGCTCGCGGGCGGCTTCCGCCTCGGCCGCGGCCTCCGCTTCGGCTTCGCGGCGGGCGACGGCGGTTACTTCCGCCTTCTGCTCGCGGCGGCTGAAGTAGGCATCGAGGAGCGAGAAGACGAGCGGATTCAACAGAATGGAAATGATCGCGCCGGCGAGGATCAGATCGCGCCCCTGCTCCGGCAAGATGGCAAGGCTGACGCCGAGGCCGGCGAGGATGAACGAGAACTCGCCAATCTGCGCCAGCGAGGCGGAGATGGTGAAGGCGGTCGCGTTGCCGTAGCCGAACAGCCGCACGATCGAGAAGGCCGCAAGCGACTTGCCGACGACGATGATGAGCACGGTGATGAGAACGGGGATGGGTTCGTTCACAATGATGTTGGGATCGAACAGCATCCCGACCGAGACGAAGAACAGGACCGCAAAGGCGTCGCGTAAGGGCAGCGTCTCCTGCGCCGCCTGCTGGCTCAACGCAGACTCGCTCAAGATCATGCCGGCGAAGAACGCGCCAAGGGCGAACGACACGCCGAACAGCTCCGCGGCACCGTAGGCGGCGCCGAGAGCGATGACGAACACCGAGAGCCGGAACAATTCGCGGCTGCCGGTATGGGCCATGTAGTGCAGGATCCAGGGAATCACGCGCTTGCCGACGATGAGCATGACGGCCACGAAGCCGGCCAGCTTGAGGAAGGTCAGGCCCAAGGTCTCGGCGAGATCGACCATGGTGATGCTGCCGTCATCACCGGCCTTGAGGAGGGTCGCCAGCGCCGGAATGAGAACCAACGCCACGACCATGGCGATGTCCTCGACGATGAGCCAGCCGACAGCGATGCGCCCGCGCTCGGTCTCGACGAGGCGCCGCTCCTGGAGGGCGCGCAGCAGAACAACCGTGCTCGCGACAGACAAAGCGAGCCCAAAGACAAGACCCGCCCCAAGCGACCAGCCAAGGCCATAGGCGAGGCCCATCCCGAGCAGCGTCGCGACTGCGATCTGCGCCATGGCGCCGGGAATGGCGATGGCTTTCACCGACAGAAGGTCGTCGAGGGAGAAGTGCAGCCCAACGCCGAACATGAGGAGGATGACGCCCATCTCGGCGAGCTGGTTGGCGAGATTCTGGTCGGCGACGTAACCCGGCGTGAAGGGGCCGATGATGATGCCGGCGATGAGGTACCCGACAAGCGGCGGCATACGCAGGCGCTGCGCCAGCGCGGCGAACACCCAGGCGAGGGTGAGGCCAGCGACGATCGTCGTTATGAGCGGTGTGTCGTGAACCATCGATCCCTGCCTAGCTCGGCCTGAACTCGCCGGCGGGGCTCAGCTCGGGGTCGATGGACAAGATTTCCTCCTTGGCGATAGGGGTGACGGCGATCGCTTCATGTACGTCATGGATCATGGCTTTGGCGATTTCATGCTCCCCCATGACGACCGTGGTGGCTCCAAGGCGCTTCAAATGCTCGATTTCCGCATCGGAATGCGCGCGGGCGATAATGGGCAGCGTGGGATTGAGCGCTCGCGCCTGCTGCACGACCTGACCCCCCTCGAAGGCGTTGGGGATCGCGACCAGGATGCAGCGGGCCGCGCCGAGATTGGCGGCGGGGATCACCTCAGGGTCGGCGGCATTGCCGCTCAGCGCTTCGATGCCCCGGTCCCGCAATGCCTCCACCGCGTCGTCGTCGTCCTCGATGATGAAAAGCGGCACGTGTCTTTTCCGCAGCGCCTCAGTCATAAAGCGGCCGACGCGGCCGTAACCGACGATGACGACATGGCCGGTAAGCGTCGTTGGCCGGATCGGTTCGCGCGTCGGCGCCTCTGCCTCGACTTCACCCAGCGGCGGTGCCTCACCGCGTGCCCGTTCGCGACGCTGAATGTAATTCTCGAGCAGAGCAAAGAGCGCAGGGTTCAGGAGGATCGAGATGATGGCGCCGGCGAGGATCAGGTCGCGGCCCTCTTCCGGGAGGAGATCGAGAGCGACGCCTTTCCCGGCGAGGATGAACGAGAATTCACCGATCTGCGCGAGCAGCGTGGCGATGGTCAAGGACGGCACGACGCCGTGTCGGAACAAGCGGATCACGGCATAAGCCGCGAACGACTTCAGGAAGAGGATCACGAGCACGGTGGCGAGAAGCGCGAGCGGCGCGCTCACGACGATTTCAGGATCGAACAGCATGCCGACGGAAACGAAGAAGAGGACCGCAAAGGCGTCGCGGAAGGGAAGCGATTCGGTCGCGGCCTGCTGGCTTAGCCGGGACTCGCTCAAAATCATGCCGGCGAAGAAGGCGCCGAGCGCGATCGATACGCCGAAGAGCTCGGCGGACGCGAACGCAACGCCAAGGGCGATGGAGAGGACCGCGAGGCGGAACAGTTCGCGGCTCCCGGTGTGGGCCACGTAATGGAGGATCGCCGGCACGACTTTGGTGCCGACGAGGAGCATGAAGGCGATGAAGATGCCGATCTTGCCGAAGGTGATGGTCAGCACCTCGAGCAACGCGACGGAATCGTAGCTGCGGTCGGAGCCGAACAGGCCCGCGACGCTCGGCAGCAGGACGAGGACAAACACCATGAGAATGTCCTGGACGATGAGCCAGCCGACAGCGATCCGCCCGCGCTCAGTCTCAACGAGGCGGCGTTCCTGCAACAACCGCAAGGTGACGACCGTACTGGCTACCGACAGGGCGATGCCGAAGATGATGCCCGCACCGAGCGGCCAGCCCATCAGCCAGCCTATGGCCATGCCGAGCGGCACGGCGACGGCGGCCTGGGTCAAGGCGCCGGAGATGGCGATCGCGCGCACGGACAGGAGGTCGGCGAGGGAGAAATGCAGGCCGACGCCGAACATCAAGAGGATGACGCCGATCTCGGCTAGCTGGTTGGCGATGTCCTGGTCCGCCACGAAGCCCGGGGTGAAGGGGCCGATGGCAATCCCGGCGAGCAAATAACCCAAGAGCGGCGGCAGCTTGAAGCGATGGACGAAGACGCCGAGCGTGAACGCCAGGACGAGGCCGAGGACGATGGTCGAAACGATGGGCATCGAATGCGGCATGAAGGTTCCGGTCGCCTTTCGTTCACAGCGTAGCGTGCTACCGTGACAATGATTGGCCGAAACGACAACCCTTGCGGGGCGAACGGTCGTTTGGATGCCGACGCAAACAAGCCGCACGGAGATACCGCATGCCTGACGAAACGCTGTGGGATTACGAAGCCTTCGATGCAAATGCGGACCTCGCTCCCGAGGGGCACTGCGTCATGACGTTCCGCACTGGTGAAGGCTCGGTGCTGGTGCGAATGGACCGCATCGTGTTCGAGGGGCTGGTCAAGAAGGCGGAACAGGCCCTGGAAAGCGGGGCGCCGCCGGCCGTGTAAACATAAAAAGACGGCCCCGAAGGGCCGTCCTGATACAAACGCTCCACTTTTCGCGGTTCATGCTCAGTTCGTTGCTACTCGCCGGACTTCTCGGGCATGGTGTCGGAAGAGGAACCGCTGCCGGAGCCCTTGGTGGGATTCTCTGGGGTTTGCCCGCCGCCAGAGTCTGCGGGCTTGGAAGCCTGTTCCTGCACGAGGCCCTTCTTGCAGCCGTCCTTGAACTCGTCGGCCGAGATCTTGCCGTCCTTGTTGGTGTCCACCATCTCGAAATTCACGACGAACGGCGCCGCCTTGCCCTCGGCAAGGGTGTCGCCGTCGCGCTCGGTCATGCTCCAGACGGCCTCACACTTTGAGTCGTCGAGCACCGCGCTCGGACGGCCGGACGGCGGACCACCTTCAGGCTTTTCAGGAACGGGAGCGCCGCCCCCGGCCAGAGCAGTACCGGCACTCAACATCAGCGCCAGTGCAGCCAGTGTCGAAACACGCATAATAAACCTCCTTGGGGTTCGCCTTGGCTGCCGCCTCTGAAAAGGGAAGCCGGCCAGGACATAGGGTTCGCCGCGCAGAGCGCGACGATAAGCAAGCAACTCCAGATCTTCCCCAGCGGTTCCGGGAAAAATCCTTGCGCGGCGGCAAGTTTCCTTGCCCTGGCCGTCCAGGGGCCAGCAGGTGACGCATCGCCGTCGCCTGTGCTAGGAGCCCGTCCTCATGCTGAGCCTTGAAAATATCACCGTCCGCCTCGGCGGCCACCTCATCCTCGACCGCGCCACGGCAGCACTGCCGCCGCGGGCGCATGTCGGGCTGGTGGGCCGTAACGGCGCCGGCAAGTCCACGCTCCTGAAGGTGCTCGCCGGCACGAGTGAGCCCGACGACGGCCGCGTCGACGGGCCCGCTTCCATGCGCATCGGATATGTGGCGCAAGAGGCCCCCGGCGGAACGGCGACGCCGTTCGACACGGTGCTTGCGGCGGCGACCGAGCGGGCGGCGCTGGTCAAGGAGTCCGAGCATGCCACCGACCCGCACCGGATCGGCGAGATCCACGAGCGGCTGAATGCCATCGACGCGCATAGCGCGCCCTCACGGGTGGCGCGCATCCTGGCCGGGCTCGGTTTCGACGAGGATGCGCAGCACAGGCCGCTGAA
>DASQLK010000188.1:0-10326 GCA_035630055.1 Methyloceanibacter sp.
CCCTGATTCCTCTTCGGTCACGACCTCTGCGCTCCGCTTCAGCTGCGCCATCGGCACCTTCGCCGGCACAACCTCGCGGCCCATCACTTTTGCTTGCTCGTCTTCGCCGCCGGCGAGCGGGATGTTGCGCTCGAGCTTTGCCAGATTGAGATCGCGCCGGATCTCCTTCTCGGCGAAATGCGCAAGCTTGAGATAGCCGCGCATGGTGAAATGCACGCCGTCGTCCTCGCGCAAGCGCCGCACCTGGCCCGTCATGTCCGGACCGTACGCGCTGTAGCGCCCGGACTCGTCGGTGAAGCCCGTCCAGCTGTCGATGAATTTCGCGCCGTTGATGAAGGCCTTCTCGCGGAAGACCTCGTTCAGCGCTTCAGCGTCGCTGCTTTCGTTCGGGCTCCGCATCACGGGCAACCCGACCCAGTAGACCGCGAGCTTCGCCGCGCGCAGTTTCTTGATGAAGGCCTCGACCCGCTCGCCATACGCTTCGCGCCAGCCCTCGCTGCCGACCTTGAGCACATCCTTGCCGACCTTGATCGCCCCTTCATTGGCGCCGAAGGTGACGACGGCGATCTGATATTTCTCGTCCTTGAGGATTTGCTCGATCTCGGCGTTCCAGTCGTAGCGCTCGGGACGCGTGAACCCCGTCGACACCTTCGACCGCTTCACCACCTCGATATTTTTGTCTTCCTCGAAGGCGCGATAGAGGCCTGACCAGATGCCGTCGCCGAGGGAATCGCCGAGCACGACGATGCGGTACCGGTCCCCGCCCGGAAACGGGGTGACATAGCTTCGCTGCAGCGGGTTTGCCCCTTGCGCCAAGGCCGGGGCTGCGGGCGCGCCAAAGAGCAGCGCCACGACGGGCAGCAGTGCCGCCCACAGCAAGGCTCTCGAAAGATGGCGACGGGTATGGCTCATGATGCGCTCACTATAGCGGAAAAACGGCGCCAAAGCGTCGGCCGTTACGAGGTTTCCTTGCGCAACAGCTCCAGGATCGTGAAGGACGGAAATCCGTCCACCGGCAGCCCCCGCTCGCGCTGGAACACCCTGACCGCTTCGAGCGTCGCCGGCCCGATAATGCCGTCCGGCTCCCCCTCGAGCAGCCCCCGCGCCGCGAGCCGCTGCTGCAATTCCATGCGCTGCTCGAGCGACAGATGCTTCTCGTCCGTCGGCCACGGCGTCACGAACGGACCATAACCGGCGAGCCGGTCTGCCAGATGCCCGACCGAGAGCGCGTAGGAATTGGCCTGGTTGTAGCGGAGCAGCGAGCGGAAATTGTTGAGGACGAGGAACGCCGGCCCCTTCGCGCCTTCAGGTGCGAACAGGCCCGCCTTGTCGCCGGCGCGCGGGAAGGGTTGCCCGTTGATGCGGACCACCCCCATCTTCTGCCATTGACCGACCGTCTTCAGGCTCTTCTCGCTGATGCCCTTCGTATTGAAGCCCTTCGGCAGCTTGACCTCGTAGCCCCAGGTCTCCCCGGCCCGCCAGTTGGACACTTTGAGATAGCTCGCGGTGGAGGCGAGCGCGTCCGGAATATTGCCCCAGATGTCGCGCTTGCCGTCACCGTCATAGTCGACCGCGTAGGCGCTGTAGGTGGTCGGGATGAACTGCGTGTGCCCCATGGCGCCCGCCCAGGAGCCGTTCATCAGCTCGTGGCTGACGTCGCCACGTTGCAGGATCTTCAGCGCCGAGTTCATTTGCGAGCGGGCGAACTTCGCCTTGGTCCCGGAGCAGACGAGCGTCGCGAGCGAGCGGATCACGTTCTTCTCGCCGGGCTGCGTCCCGAAATTCGATTCCACGCCCCAGATCGCAACCACGATATGGCGGTCGACCCCGTAGCGCGACTCGATCTGGTCCAGCAGCGGCTTCAGCTCGGCGAGTTTCTGCGTTCCAAGCTCGATCCGCTTCGCCGAGACAACGCGATCGACATACTCGCCGATCGGCCGCACATATTCCGGCTGATAGTTCGCGGATTCGATCACTTCAGGGTCTGGCGTCATGCCCGCGAAGGCGCGGTCAAACGTCGCCCGCGATATGCCAGCCGCCTTGGCGGACGGCCAGAACCCTTCGACGCATTTGGCAAAGTTGGCGGCTTGCGCCGGCGCGGACGAGCCCAAAAAGGCCGCCGCCGCCAGCAACATCAAGGCGTTAGAGCTTTTTTCGAATCGCATGATGAGAACTTAGCAAGCATGGCGGGCAAAACCTAGGCAGCGCCACCCGCTCACCCCTACCGCGCCGACGCCTCCTTGAGCACCCGGTCCACCAGCACCTTGCTCGGATAGCAGGTCATTGCCATGCCGAGCCGCTTCTCCTCCATGCCGATGGAGCGCCGCGTCTTGAACCCCGACAGGCCGTCCACCTTGCCGACGTCATAGCCTTGCGCGACCAGCACTTCCTGGAAGCGCTGGATGCGGTCGCGCGGGAATCGGTCGACCGGCTGCCACGCCCCCACGAACTCCACCGGCGCGTTGGAGCCGATCATGTCGGCCACATGGCCCACGAAGATCGCGTAGACGTCGGAGTTGTTATAGAGCTTCAGCACCGAGAAATTGTTGGTGGCGAGAAAGGCAGGCCCTTTCAGCCCCGCCGGAAGAACGAGGAATGTGGGATCGTTCGCACGCGCTTCGGGGAACGGCCGGTCCTTCACCCGCGCGACACCGAGCTTGATCCACTCCGCGATCGGCCGCGCCATATCGGGGCCTTGCTGGCTGCAATCGAAATTCGGCGGCAGCGTCACCTCGTAGGCCCAGGTCTGATTCCCGTCCCAGCCTTGGCTGTGCAGCGAGTTGCCTGCCGATGCGAGCGCGTCCACCACCGAGTTCCAGATGTCGCTCCTGCCGTCGCCGTCGCCGTCCACGCCGTATTTCTCGAAGTCCGACGGCAGGAACTGGGTATGGCCCATGGCGCCGGCCCAGGAGCTTTTCATCTCGCGCCGCGCCGCGTGCCGGTTCTGGATGATCTTGAGCGCCCCGACGAGCTGCACGCGGAATTCCGCGGGGCGCCGCCCCATGAAGGCCTGTGTCGCGATGGCCGAGACGGCGTCGTAAGGCAGGTCCGCGGCGCCGAACCCCGTCTCCCGTCCCCAGATCGCGAGGATGACACTGGCCGGCACACTGTATTCTTTTTGGATCGCCGCGAGCTGCGGCCCGAGCTGCTGCATTTTCGCTTTACCGGTGGCGGCGAGCGCATTCAGCGCGCCTTTCTTGAAGTAGCCCTCCGGCGCATCGAATTCCGGCTGATGCCGCGGCTTCGGTTTCAGCGAGGCCGGCAACGGCGGACCCCCCGGCGCTGCGGGATCCGGCAGCACGAGATGCGGCAAGGACCAATCGAGCTTCAAACCCTTGAGCTCGCCTTCGAAGGTCGCGCGTTCGATGCCCGCCGCTTCGGCCTCGGGCCATAACTCTTGCAGCCATTGCGCGAAGCGTTGCTCGACCGCTGCCTTATAGGCTGCGACGCCGTCGCTCTGCGCCTCAGCATGCGTGGCCGCCGCGAGCCCAAGTAAAATGGCAAGGCCGGCAAAGCCGATATGGCGTCCTGGAAGCGTCATGCGGTCTCCCCGCGGCGTTCACGATTCGCCGTCGAGGGCCGATTGTGGTCAGCGGATGGGGCGCTGAAAAGGCGAAAAGTTAAGACGCGGCGCGGGTCCGGTCCTTGATCAGGCGCTTTTCCCAGGCGAGCGCACCGTCCACGATCGTGTCGAGGTCGTTGTAGCGGGGCTCCCAGCCGAGAACGTCATGCACTCGGTCCGCTTTAGCGACGATCGCCGCCGGGTCGCCCGGCCGCCTTGGCCCGACGCGAACCGGGAAATCGTTGCCCGCCGCCCGCTTCACGGCCTCGATGACTTCAAGCACCGAGAAGCCGCTGCCATAGCCGCAATTCATGACCTGGCTCTCGCCGCCGGCGCGCAGATAATAGAGCGCGGCGAGATGCGCGCGGCAAAGGTCGGTGACATGAATGTAGTCGCGCACGCACGTCCCGTCCGGCGTCGGATAGTCGGTGCCGAACACTTCGAGATAGGGCCGCGTGCGCAGCGCTGTTTCCGCCGCGACCTTGATGAGATGCGTGGCGCGCGGCGTCGACTGGCCGCTGCGGCCTTCCGGATCGGCGCCGGCAACGTTGAAGTAGCGCAACGCCACGTAGCGCATGGCATGCGCGAGCCCGGTGTCGCGCAGCATGATCTCCGTCATCAGCTTGGAGCTGCCATAGGGCGAGATTGGCTTTGTCGGCGCGTCCTCCCCCACGGGAAGTTGCTCCGGCATGCCGTACACTGCCGCCGTGGACGAGAAGATGAAATGCGGGACTTTCATCTCGACCGCGCAGGCGATCAGTGCGCGCGACTTGCAGGTATTGTTGAGATAATAGCCGAGGGGGTCCGCGACCGAGTCCGGCACGACGATCGATCCGGCGAAATGGATGATGGCGTCGATGTCGTTGCGCAGGAGCAGCCGCCGCACGAGATTGTGGTCGCCGACATCGCCTTCGACGAACTTGGCTTGATCCGGCACCGCCCAGCGGAAGCCGGTGGAGAGATTGTCGAGGACGAGAACCTCTTCGCCGGCATCGAGCAGCTCGAGCACCATATGGCTTCCGATGAAGCCGGCGCCGCCGGTGACCAGGACACCCATGAACCAACCTCGAAGCTGTGGCGTTGCACCAGGCTTCTTGCTATCCGCAAGAGGTTGAGGGACTTCTAATCAGAGGCTTGGGACGCGGGCGGAAAGCCTCGCCATCCTTAACGTTAACGAGGTTTCGAATGGCTGCTCCTGTTCGCAAGGCGGTGTTTCCCGTCGCGGGTCTCGGCACCCGCTTTCTGCCGGCCACCAAGGCCATGCCGAAGGAGATGCTGACTGTCGTCGACCGTCCGCTCATTCAGCATGTGGTCGACGAGGCCAGGGGCGCGGGCATCGAGCAGCTGATTTTCGTCACGGGCCGCAACAAGGGCATCATCGAAGATCATTTCGACAAGCAGTTTGAGCTCGACGAGACGCTTTCGGCCCGCGGCAAGACCAAGGAGCTGGAGAGCTTGAAGGCCGACCTGCCGCCCGCCGGCACCGCGCATTTCACCCGGCAGCAGGAGCCCCTCGGCCTCGGCCACGCCATCTGGTGCGCGCGCGAGCTTGTCGGCGATGAGCCTTTCGCGCTTCTGCTTCCCGACGTGCTCGTTCACACCAAGGGCAAAGGCTGCCTCGCCCAGATGCTCGACGTCTATGCCAAGCAGGGCGGCAATCTGATCGCCGTCGAGGCCGTTCCTGATGCGGAGCTGTCGAGCTACGGCGTGGTCAGCGTCGGCAAGGGCGACGGCAACGTCTTTCCCATCGACGGCATGGTGGAGAAGCCGAAAGCGGGCACCGCCCCGTCCAATCTGACCATCCTCGGGCGGTACATTCTGCAGCCGCAGATCTTCGATGTCCTGGCCAAGCAGGAGAAGGGCGCCGGCGGCGAGATCCAGCTCACCGATGCCATGCTCACGCTCCTCAAGACCGAGCCGTTCTATGCCGTGCAATGCGAAGGCCGCACCTATGATTGCGGCTCGAAGCTCGGCTTTCTTACCGCGAATGTGGCCTTCGCCCTCGATCGTCCCGACATCGCCGAGACGTTGCGCGCCGAGCTGAAGAAGCTGCTCTAGCGCTCAGCGCCGCAGCCGCATGCCGATCCGTACCTCGTTCTCGATGAAGTCGTTTGCCGCGTCGGTGCTGAAGAAGTCCGTGCGCTCGTAGCGGGCGTAGACGGAAGTGATCGGGTTGAAGTAGTACTCGGCGGTCAGCCCTTCTTTCACGCGCTCATCGACCAGCGGATTGTCGGCGTAATCGGCGATCTCGTACGAGACATATCCGCCGAGGACGAGATAGGTCCAAAACGCTTTTTGCAGCGAGAGCTCGTAGAAGCGGTCGACCGCCCCGAGCGAATCCACCAGCGTCGTTTCGCTGATCTCCGACCGCGCCAGGAACTCGATTTTGGTCGTCGGCGTCGGCAGGTAGATGACGTTGCCGTTGAGGAGCACGCCCTGGATCGGATCGAAATTAGCGTCGATCGACTGCTGCTCGCCATAGCCCACCGCAAGCTCTCCGGTGAGCCTTCCGGTCAGCCGGAACTGCGCGCCCGTCTGCAGCACATAGCCGTCCGAACCGCGGCGTAGGCCCGATATGTCTACCGGCTCCTTGTAGTCGCGGCGGTTGATCGCCCCATCCACGAACCAGGCAAGGTCCGGGTTGAACTCGTAGGTCCCGCGCAGCGCGAGCTCGTTCTCGTCGTAGTCGCGGATATCCTGGAACGGCACGTCGCCGACAAGCGTCGGGTCTGTGAGATCGTCATAGCGATACTGCGCGGTCGTGCCGGACAGCTTCAGCGTCAGCCGGTTGAAGGTGTGATCCGCCGCGGCGGTCAGATGCTCCTCGTGCAGGTTCACTTGGTTGCCCGCGATGTCGGTGAGGCTCGCCGAGTCGCGGCCTTCCTGCGTCTGCGCCTTTTCCGCTTCCAGCTCGAAATGCGTTCGCCGCGTCACGTCGATCCGCCCGCGCAGCAGGATCTGGTAGATGCGGTCGTCCTCCACGGGGAAGTCGCGGTACCAGCTGAAATCCCCGTTGAACTCCGCGCTGAAGAAATGCCGGCTCCAGTCCGATTGCAGGCGGGCGTTCGGCGCCACCTCCATCGCCGCGTCGGACTGCGTGTCGAACCTCGTGGCAAGCACGTTGTCGGTGAGGATCGTGCCGAACTCCGCCTCCGGAAACAAAATGAAAGAGCCGACCCTGATTCCGATCGGCACATAGGGGTCGAGGTCGTGCCGCTCAGGCAGGATCGCGCGATGGCGCGAGACATCTTCAAGGCCCGGCGGCAGTAGGCCGCTCTCGCCCGTGATGGTGCTGATGCCGAAGCTCGGTGCCTCCTCGGCCGCCGGCGTCGAGGCCTCGTCGCCCAATCCCCCGAGCGGCGGTGTCGGCGGCTCCAGCGTCTCATCGTCGCCGAGCCCGCCAAGCGGCGGAGGCGTCGTCGGGCTGCCGCCCTCGTCCTGCACCGTCGCGTCCCAGCCGCGATCGCTCACGCCGTTGTCTGGATTGGCATTGTCTGGATTGCCGCTGATGCGCCCGATAGGGCCACGCTCCGTCGCCGGGTCGAGGCTGCCGCGCAAGCCCGCGTCCTCCGGCAAGCCTTGCGCGCCGGCAAGACCGGAGGCGCCGAGCAGAAGGGCCGCAGCAAGAGCGCCCGCTGCGCGAATGGAATTGCGACGCGGCAAGACGCACCTCGATCGAAGCGGCGCGCAAGGTTATCCACCGCAAATGCGGGACCCGCTGGCGGCCGTTGCTCTGCCGAGCCTAGAAGGAATAGAGTTAACGAGGCGTTTAGCCTTGTCCCGAAACGGGGCTGCCCGGGCCTCAATCGGCCCCAATTCATGCTACAATCGGCGAAGTCGGAAACGGGGGAGCACGTCCATGGCGGTTGGCTTGAAGCGCGAGCCCTTTCCGGCGCAAGACATCGGTCAGGCCATCGCCTCGGCGACCCGGACCCTCGAGCTCGAAGGCGAGGGCTTGAGCGCGCTGAAGGCCGCCTTGAGTGACGGTCTCGCCGACAGCTTCGGCGAAGCCGTTGAGCTGCTGCGCTCCGCCCGCGGCCGCGTCATCGTCACCGGCATGGGCAAGAGCGGCCATGTCGGCCTCAAGATCGCCGCCACCCTCTCCTCGACCGGCACCCCCTCTTATTTCGTGCATCCCTCCGAGGCGAGCCACGGCGACCTCGGCATGATCACGCAGCAGGACGTGATCCTTGCCTTCTCCTGGTCCGGCGAGACCGCCGAGCTCGGCAACATCGTCTCCTTCTCGCGCCGCTTCGCCGTCCCCCTCATCGCCGTCACCTCGAACCCCGACAGCACCCTCGGCCAGGCTGCCGAGCTCGTCCTCGCCCTGCCGCACGCAAAGGAAGCCTGCCCGCACGGCCTCGCCCCCACCACCTCGACGGTGATGCAGCTCGCGCTTGGCGATTGCCTTGCCATCGCGCTTCTGGAGAGCAAGGGCTTCACCGCCGTCGACTTCAAGGTCTTCCATCCCGGCGGCCAGCTTGGCGCACGGCTGAAATTCGTCGGCGACCTGATGCACAAGCGCGACCGCCTGCCGCTCGCGACCTTCGACATGCCCATGGCCGAGGCCATCGTCGTCATGACGGAGAAGGCCTTCGGCTGTCTCGGCGTTCTGGACGAGGACGGCCGCCTCGCCGGCATCATCACCGACGGCGACCTCCGCCGTCACATGGGGAATGGCCTCCTCGAATACCGCACCGCCGACATCATGACCGCCGCCCCGAAGACCGTCGCCCCGGATCTCCTCGCCAGTGCCGCCCTGGAGGTCATCAACAGCTCCGCCATCACCGCGCTCTTCGTGGTCGAGGACGGCCGCCCGGTCGGCATCCTCCATATCCACGACCTGCTCCGCGCCGGCGTCGCCTAAAAGCCGAGCCGAATAAAAGCCCTCTTCTCGACCTGCACGTTATGCGTGTATAGTCCTGACCACACACCTCTGGCGTGAGGGCAGGAGATGCCGCTTTACACCGTGCGCAAGGGCCAGCGCTATCGGGCCACGATCAGCCTTGGCTGGGTGCAGTCTGTGGCCTCCAACGAAACCGTCGCGGACAAATTCCGCGAGGTTGGCTTTGACGAAGTGACCGTGTGGGGATCGGGCCGCCGCCGTATGGGCACCGCCCTTTGGCCAAAGGAGGATGCCAGCGCTGAGATTCCCGACGAAATCACGGACATCCAAATCGAGGTCTGACCGCGAGACTTAAAATCGCCGCTAGGCCGGCACGACCTTCAGCACCGTCCCGTCCGCGCCCGTCACCTTGACCCGCGTGCCCTTCGGCAGGTCCGGGCCTTCCACCCGCCAGATGGAATCGCCGACCTTCACGCTGCCCCTTCCGTTCACGATCCCGTCCAGCAGCTCATGGCTCTGCCCGACCAGCTGCACGGCGCGCTCGTTGAGGAGCGGGTGATCGCTGTGGATCGGGTTCTTGCGCAGATAGCGCGCCGCGAGCAGGACCGTCGTCAGCGACAGCGCGCAGAACCAGATCAGCTGCCATTGCCAGGTGAGATCGTAGCGGAACACGATGAGCCCGGTGATCGCCGCCGCCATGCCGAACCACATGAGGAAGATGCCGGGCGCCGCGAGCTCGAGCGCGAACAGCACGCCTGCAAGGATCATCCAGTTCCAGGCCCCAAGCTCCGCGATCAGTTCCATGGTGCGCCCCTCGTCCTACACGCTCGGCACCGAGCCCGTGCGCGTGCGCTGCGCCGTCGTTTGCGGCTTCTGCGCGGGCGGCGTCGCGGCGTTGCCGCCGCCACCAAATGCCTCGCGCGCGATCTCCGAGATGCCGGCGATCGAGCCCAGGATCGATGTCGCCTCGTAAGGCAGGATGAGCACTTTCTGGTTTTTCGCTTCCGCCAGTGCCTTCAGCGCGCCGACATAGTTGTTGGCGACGAAATAGTTGATGGCCTGCACGCTGCCTTGGCTGATCGCGTCGCTCACCATCGTCGTTGCCTTGGCCTCGGCCTCGGCCTCGCGCTCGCGCGCCTCGGCGTCGCGATAGGCCGCCTCGCGCCGGCCTTCGGCCGCCAGGATCTGCGCCTGCTTCTCGCCTTCGGCCGAGAGGATCGCCGCCTGCCGCTCGCCCTCCGCGACGAGGATCGCGGCGCGCTTGTCGCGTTCGGCCTTCATCTGCCGCGCCATGGAATCGACCAGGTCGCGCGGCGGCTCGATATCCTTGATCTCGATGCGCGTGACCTTCACGCCCCAGTTATGCGTCGCGTCGTCCACCACCTTCAGGAGGCGATGGTTGATCTCGTCGCGCTCCGACAGGAGCTTGTCGAGGTCCATCGAGCCCATCACCGTGCGGATGTTCGTCATCGTCAGGTTGAGGATCGCGACCTGCAGATTGGTCACCTCGTAGCTCGCCTGCGCCGCGTCGAGCACCTGGAAGAACGCCACGCCGTCGACCCGGACCATAGCGTTGTCCTTCGTGATGACCTCCTGGCTCGGCACCTCGATCACCTGCTCCATCACATTGAGCTTGCGCCCGACGCGGTCGATGAACGGGATGATGAGCGTGAGGCCCGGATGGAGCGTGCGCGTATAGCGGCCGAACCGCTCGACCGTGTAGTTGTAGCCCTGCGGCACGATCTTGACCGCGGCGATGACGAGGAAGACGAAAAGAACGAGAAGGACGAGGACGAAGACGTCGAAGCCGAACATTGAAACCCTCCAGGGGTGCGACGGGCCAGAGATCCAGTCTAAGGCCCCAGCCTTCGCCGCGGCAGTCCATAAATGGTGGTCTGCCGGGGGAAGTAAAGTGCCG
>DASQLK010000189.1:0-2121 GCA_035630055.1 Methyloceanibacter sp.
CCACCTGATAGAGCGCCCCCTGTGCGGTGCTGGCGGAGAGAGCCGCGATCAGACGCTGGGTGAGCCGCGAATAGTACGGCGTGCCGGAAAGGCTTCTCTCGCCGTCGGAGTGAACGTCGTCGCCCGTGTAATCGTAGACCATGATCAGGTCGAGGTCGGATGTAGCCGTCATTTCCCGGCCGCCGAGCTTGCCCATGGCGAGCACCGCCGCTTCCCCACCGGGGACCCGCCCATGCTGGCGCGTCAGTTCTGCTTGGACACGCGTAAACAGAGTCTCGATGAGTGTATCCGCGAGCGCCGCATAGGCCGCGCCGGCCTGCCGTGCCGAGATGGTGCCGGAGAGGACGCGCACGCCAATGAGAAACGCCTGCTCGCGGCCAACGATGCGCGCGAGGTCCAGGGCTTCCTGGTAATCCCGCGCTTGGCCGATTGCGCCGGATACGAGTTCCTTCAGCTTGGCGGGGGTGGGGATGGCGCCGAAAAATCCGGGATCGAGAACCGCGTCGAGGAGCTGCGGCCTGCGGCCGATGATGTTCGCAAGGCGCGGCGCCGTGCCCATGATGTCGGCGATCAGACGGACGAGGCTCGGATTGGCCGCAAGCAGCGAGAAGAGCTGCAGTCCCGCCGGCATCTTCGACAGCACCTTGTCGAATGTCGACAAGGCCCGGTCCGGCTCGGCCGTGCGTCCGAAGGCGTCGAGCAGTGTCGGTAAAAGCTCCGTCAGCCTTGCCCGCGCCGGACCGCTCCGGGTCGCGGCATAGCGCCCGGACTGCCAGGCGACGATGGCCGCGGTGATGGCATCCGGATTCGTGTAACCGTATTGTTCGAGGGCGGTCAGCGTCGCGGGATTGGCTTCATTGCCCGCAAAGACGAGGCTGGGTGTCTCCGCCGGTGGCGCGGGCAATTTCTCGAACAACGCCTCGTAGTGCCTCTCAACCCGCTCAAACCGCCCTTTCAAAGCCTCGGCAAAATCGTCCGTGCTCGCGAACCCGCACAGACTGGCAAGCCGCTGCAACTCCTTTGCGTCGGCGGGGATGATATGCGTCTGCTGGTCTCCCACCATCTGCAGGCGGTTCTCCACGCGGCGGAAGAACCGGTAAGCCTCGGCCAGCTGCTCTGCAGCCTCTGCCGCGATCCACCCACCCTCGGCGAGAACCGCGAGCGCTTCGAGCGTTCCGCGCGTTCTGAGTTCGGGGTGCCGCCCGCCCACGATCAGCTGCTGCGTCTGGGCGAAGAATTCGATGTCGCGGATGCCGCCGCGTCCGAGTTTGATGTCGTGTCCTTCGACCGCGATCGCTGCGTGCCCTTTATGTGCGTGCACCCGCCGCTTCATGGCGTGCACGTCGGCGATGGCCGCATAGTCCAGATATTTGCGCCAGATGAACGGGGATAGGTGGTCTAAAAAATCGTTGCCCGCCTCCGCGTCGCCCGCGATCACCCGCGCCTTAATCAGCGCGGACCGCTCCCAGTTCTGGCCGAAGCTCTCGTAATACGAGAGCCCTGCGTCGGTCGACAGCGCGATCTGCGTGGCGCCGGCATCGGGGCGCAGCCGTAGGTCGGTGCGGAACACATAGCCATCGGCAGTCTGCTCTTGCAGCAGCCGGACGAGCTCGCGCGTCAGGCGCACGAAGAAGACGGACGGCTCCACTCCTTCCGCCAGACGGGCCCGGCCCACGTCGTAGAAAACGATAATGTCGATGTCGCTGGAGAAATTGAGCTCGAACGCGCCAAGCTTGCCCATGGCGATGACGAAATACCCCGCCGCCGGATCGTCCGGCCCCGTCAGGATATGTCCATCCTCGGCCGCTTTGCGCAGGAGAAAGCGCACCGCGCCCGCCACGGCCGCATCGGCGCCGATGCTCAAGGCTCGGATCGTCTCGTCAACCGGCCATACCCCGCCGAGATCGGCAAGTCCCGTCAGCAGGGCAAGACGCTGCTTGAATCGGCGCAGCAGCGCCATTGCATCCTTGGCCGATGCCGCGTTGGACAAATCGTCGTGCAGCTTCGCCTGTGCATCCGCCAGATGCCGATCGGGGTCGCGCTCCAGGCAATGGGCCAGAAGCTTCGGATCGCGCGAGGCAAGGGAAGCGAGATAGGAGGAGCCCGAGAAAGCGCCCGCCA